>CALJNV010000189.1 GCA_937981455.1 uncultured Bacteroidales bacterium
ATGAATATGCTGCGTATTTGGGGTGGGGGCATATATGAGGATGATGTTTTTTATAACCTTGCCGACAGCCTTGGAATCATGATCTGGCAAGACTTCATGTATGCCTGTGCCCTTTATCCTGGTACGAATGTTTTTTTAGAAAATGCACGCCGGGAAGCTGTGCAGCAGGTGAAACGTTTGCGAATGCACCCCTCTATTGTACTATGGTGTGGTAATAATGAATCGGATGAGGCTTGGCACAATTGGGGCTATCAGCAACAATACTCTATGAGTCCTGCCATACAGGACACCCTCTGGAAGCACTACACAAAGCTATTCCATCAGTTGCTACCATCCATCGTCAAGCAATATAATCCTGGTGTGCCCTACGTGAGCACCTCGCCCCAAACAGGGTGGGGTAGACCTGAAAGTATGACAGCCGGCGATTCGCATTATTGGGGGGTTTGGTGGGGCCAAGAGCCTTTTGAAATGTACCTGCAAAAAGTACCCCGATTTATGAGTGAATTTGGGTTTCAGGCCATGCCTGAAATTTCGACTCTGCGAATGTTTCAGCCTGAATCTGCTGATAGTCTGTTTTCGCCACAACTCCGTTGCCACCAAAAGCACCCCACCGGATTCGAGACCATCAAAGCTTACCTGCAAATAGAAGACCTTGAACCTTCCTCATTAGAAGAGTATATTTATTTGACGCAGTTGCTCCAGGCCAGGGGCATTGGGCTTGGAATTGCCGCTCAACGTGCCTCTCGGCCCAGATGTATGGGTTCTCTTTATTGGCAACTCAACGATTGTTGGCCTGTAACCTCATGGTCTTCTTTGGATTTTGCATTCAATCGTAAAGCATTGCATTATACCGCCCAAACCCTCTTCGATACCCTGGCCCTGGCATTTTTGCCTAAAAATGATTCACTCAATATATATGCCTTCAACGACACCCCCCATGAAATGCAAGGGAGTATAGAAGTAAACATACATTTTTTTAAAGGAATTTCTCGGCGATTGGTTACCCGTGAAATAAGCCTTCAGCCTTTGGCTTCGCAAAGACTCTACTCACTTGCACTAAAATCTTTACCCCCACCAGGAAACTATTGTGTGGAGGTGGTTCTAAAAGGGCATAGATTCTTGCGTAAGGCTGATTACATACCTGGCAAATTGGGCCATTTAAAACTTCAAAAAGCCAAAATTACCTGCCATATAGAGTCAGCCGAAAAAGGTTTTTATCTCTCTTTTACAACAGATCGCTTTGTACCTTGGTTACAGGTTTATTTAACTCAAACCCCGGCTCGTTTCTCTAACAATTTTTTTCATTTATGGCCTGGAAGCTCTTTTCGAATCTTTTGCCAGTCTTCACTTGATAAAATATCTTTTGAAAAACAATTAAAATTTTATTCACTGAATCATTATTTAACCCAAAACAAATAACCAATGAAGTCATCATCAAGCATTATTGTTTTTACAGTAATAAGTTTTTTGTTGGTCTCATGTGCTCAGAAAGAGGAGACCGGTCCGGATCCAGCTCACTGGGTTGATCCTTTTATTGGGACCGATGGGCATGGGCATACCTACCCCGGTGCCACCCTGCCTTATTGTATGGTGCAAGTAAATCCTCAAACACGACTCAGTGGCTGGGATGGTTGTTCGGGTTATCATTACACTGACAGCATCATTTATGGATTTGCACACACAGCCCTCAATGGAACCGGCGCCCTGGATTATGGAGATATTTTAGTAATGCCTGTGGTGGGTGAACCGGTTTTTAATAATACAGAGTATTGCAGCCCCTTTCGTAAGTCAAGCGAAAAAGCTGAACCTGGTTATTACCGTGTGAAGCTTGAAAAACCGGGTGTTTTAGCCGAGTTTACTGTAACGCCTCGAGTGGGATATCACCGATACTCTTTTCCTGCTTCCGATAAGTCCATCTTAATCATTGATCTTCTGCATCGTGATAGAGTAAAAGATTCATGGATAGAGTTCATCAATGACCATGAAATCAGGGGTATGCGCCATGGAACCCAATGGGCCAAGGATAAGATTTGGTATTTCCACATGGTTTTCTCCAAACCCTTTATTTCAGGCGGTTTAGCAATAAACGATACCCTGCGTGAAGGGTTAAAAGAAGCCAGAGGCCATAACGTAAAAGCTTTTGTGGCTTTTGATACGCGCGAAGACGCCCTGGTGGAAGTAAAAGTTGCCCTTTCGCCTGTAGATGCAAAAGGAGCTGCCAAAAATCTTCACGAAGAACTCCCGGGCTGGGGATTTGATGAGATAAAGAAAAAAGCTCGCGAAATTTGGAATCAAGAGCTTTCTGTGATTCAGGTTAAGGGAGGAACGCCCCGACAAATGCGTGTATTTTACACGGCTCTGTATCATGCCATGCTTCAACCCAATATTTTTATGGATGTTGATGGTCGGTATATGGGGATAGATCGTACTATTGATACAGCTAAAGATTTTACAAACTACACTGTATTTTCACTTTGGGACACTTACCGTGCCTGGCATCCTCTGATGACCCTCATCGATTCAACCCGCACAGTTAACTATATCCGTACCATGCTCAACCATTTTCAAAAGAGCGGCAATTTGCCTGTGTGGGAACTTGCTGCCAACGAAACCTGGTGTATGATAGGCAACCATGCTATACCCGTCATCGTGGATGCATGGCTTAAAGGCATCAAAGGTTTTGATCCCCATGTGGCCCTTAATGCCGCTATCACTAGCGTTAATGCTAATAGGGTAGGCTATCCGATATACAGAAAATATGGTTTTTTGCCTGGAGATAAAGAGCATGAAAGTGTAAGCAAAACCCTCGAATATGCTTTCGACGACTGGTGTATAGCTCAACTGGCTAAGAGTTTAAATGAACAAGGAATATACAATTCATACATC
Source organism: uncultured Bacteroidales bacterium (assembly GCA_937981455.1). Lineage (GTDB taxonomy): Bacteria > Bacteroidota > Bacteroidia > Bacteroidales > TTA-H9 > UBA2030. Next base: position 2,887 of record CALJNV010000189.1, read on the forward strand.
CAAGCCTCTCAATATTATAAAAATCTTTTTGATCCCTCCACCGGTTTTATAAGGCCGCGTATTTCAGGTGCCTGGCTCGAACCCTTTGATCCTAAAACCGTTGACTGGCACTACACAGAAGCCAACGCCTGGCAATATAATTTTTATGTGCCCCATGATGTAAACACGCATATTCAACTTCTAGGTGGCGATAGCGCATATGCAGCGCGACTCGACGAATTGTTTTCCACCAGCTCAGAGGTTAAAGGCCGCGATATGAAGGATATCTCAGGGCTTATAGGCCAATATGCCCATGGAAACGAACCCAGCCATCACGTTGCTTATCTTTATAATTTTGTGGGGCAGCCCTGGAAAACTCAGCAAAAAGTGCGATACATTATGGATCATTTTTATACCGATAAGCCCGATGGTATTATTGGTAATGAAGATTGTGGGCAAATGTCGGCCTGGCTTATTATGAGCGCCATGGGATTTTACCCTGTGAACCCCGCCTCGGGTATTTACATCACAGGAACACCCTGGTTTGATGAGATGCAAATTAAGCTCCCCCAGGGAAAAGTGCTAACCATTACAGCTACCCATCCCTCGGAAAAGAACTTTTATGTTCAAGGAATGGAAATCAATGGAAGGCCATGGGATTTTTCTTATGTTTTACACAAAGATCTGGTGGCTGGTGGGCATATTCATTTCAAACTAGGAAAAAATCCTTCTCATACCTGGGCGGTTGATCGCGCTAAACGCCCTGTGGCTGAAGTTCAAGAGAGTCCCATAGTTACTTCTCCTTATTTTAATGCAACAGATACTCGTTTGCGCAAATCCATCACTCTCAGCATGGCTACCCTTACACCTGAGTCTCAAATTTTCTATACTCTCGATGGTAGCCTACCTTCCAACCATTCATTAAAGTATACCCAACCTCTGGTTATTGATCAAACCACGTGTATTCATGCTGTAGCATGGAATCCCAAATTGGGCTTTAGTCACCCGGTGCATATTGAATTTGTAAAAATTGATACCCAACGGACAATTCAGGTGCTAAGCAAGGTTCATCCCAGTTATACCGCCGGTGGCCCTTATGCTCTGATCGATGGTATACGTGGAGCTGAGAATTGGAGATTGGGAGGTTGGCAAAGCTATCAAGGTAACGATTTTGAAGCCCTCGTTGACCTGGGCAAAATTACCCAAATTCAATATTTAGGGGCAGGCTTTATGCAAGATATCGCTTCCTGGATATGGGCTCCTCAGAAAGTGGTATTTGAAGTCTCTGATGATGCTTCTGCATGGAAACAGGTGCTTTCGTTTAAAAGCCCTCTGGCCGATAATGATTATCATGCAACCAAGGTCGATATCGGTAACCATGTGAAGACAAAAGCACGGTATGTAAGAATAAAAGCCGTTAATTACGGCAAAATTCCACATTGGCATCAAGGGGCTGGCGGCGATGCTCATATTTTTATTGATGAAATTATTATTCAATGAATTTTTTCTCGAGCTTTTCATAACCTTTTCAGAAAAGGTCCTGCTTATGAGTTTTGTAATGTTTAAATTTCAAATCGTTGTTCGATTAAAAAATAGATGATCCCATTCCTAAAAAAATTTGCAGGAATAAAAAATTGCCGTACTTTTGCAACGCAAATAAAGGCAGACGGGAGCTTAGCTCAGTTGGTTTAGAGCACCTGCCTTACAAGCAGGGGGTCACAGGTTCGACTCCTGTAGCTCCCACCCATCCTCGATAGAGCCTCTGCTAAACCTCAGAGGCTCTATTTTTATATTTAGGGCTAAAGCGCTGAAAGATTTCTCATGACCTTCCATCTTCCTATTTTCTCAATGAACTGGATTAGAAGTAAAGCTTTACTTTTGCTGCTTGTTACTTTTAATTCATGAAAGGGTCATATTTACAGAAGATTTTATACGCCCCCTTGGTTTTTTTTATTCTGATCTCTTGTCAGCCTGCACGTCATTTGTCGAATAACCAAAGTCTTCTGATCAAAAATAAAGTTCAGATCGGTCGTGTAGAGGATAAACGCATAAAATCTTCATCCCTTATGCCTTATGTGCTGCAACCCTCCAATAAAAAGTTCTTATTCTTTTTTCATGCCAATCTATGGTTGTATAACAAAACAGCCCATTGGAAATCAGGAAAAATGAAGCAGTGGGTTCGCCGCATTGCCGGCCGACCTCCATCAATTCTCGATTATGTGCAGGTGGATGCCTCAGTTAAAAATATTTCAAAATATTTAAACAACCTAGGCTATTTCGGTAATGAGGTTACATCTACCGTAAAAATTAAAAACAAGAAAGCCCTTGTTACTTACCAAGTAAACTTGCCGAAAGAACCCTACAGAATAAGAAATATCACGATCGAAAGCGAGGATACCCTGGTGAAGGGGGTAGTTGAAGAAATCATGAATGCCAGTCCCCTGATGCCGGGTCATCCTTACGATTTTTATTTGCTCGATCAGGAGAGATCTCGTGTGGTACGCGAAATGCGCAATAGGGGTTTTTATTACTTTTCAACTGATTTTGTTTTTTATGAAATTGATAGCCTTGTGGGCAATCGGCAAGTGGATGTCTATCTTCAGATAAGAGAGCCCCGGCAGTTTGTGGGCATGAAAGACGATGAGCCCGTTTATCGTAGACTCAAACACAATAGGTATGCTATCCGAAATATTTATGTTTATCCTCGTTACGATCTGCGCTTAGAATCCTCTGCCTGGACGGATACCCTGGTGTATAATCTTAAGCATTCCGAAAGGGATACCTCTTGGGGCCGCCTTTATTTTATTTATTCAGAAAAATTACGCATCCGTCCATCCGCTCTAAGGCATGCCATTTATTTTTCGAAGAACAGTTTATACAATTTCAGCGCTGTTGAAAACACATATAAGAGCCTTTCAGATCTCCCCATCTATAGATACGTAAACCTTGAGTTTAGCGAAGCCGACACAAACAATATCCATCAAAAACGTTTGGGCTGGCTGGATTGCCATATACAGCTGTCTCGTACCCAGGTTCATACAATATCAGTTGAAACAGAGGCTACCAACACCGGTGGTGATCTGGGTATATCGGGCAATGTAGTTTACCAGAATCGAAACCTTTTGAGGGGGGGGGAGTTATTGCGAGTAAAGTTGAGAGGTGCTGCTGAAATGCAGAAAGCTTTCGGTACTCCACAACCCAACAAACTATTCCTTTTCAACACTTATGAGACGGGCATTGAAACCTCGTTAACTTTTACACGCTTTATCGGCCCTGTCCGTAATGAGTATTTTCCAGCGCATCTTAAGCCCCGCACAAGTTTCAGCCTGGGTTATAATTATCAGGACCGTCCCGACTATCGTCGCTATATCACCAATGCGGCGCTTTCTTACCGATTCAGACGTAATGAATTCAGCGAACATCAGTTTACTCCTCTCGAAGTAAATGCTATTAAAATATACGCTACCCCCGAATTTCAAGCACTTATTGATAGTATTGATGATCAGGGAATACGTAATCAATATTCCAATCATCTGATTCCCTCCTTGCGATACAGTTATGTTTTTTCTGATCAGATATTGGGAAAGGTAAAGAACTTCAGGTATTTCCGTCTTTACTTTGAATCGGCTGGTAATGCTATGTATTTATACAATAAGCTGGTCCGAACAAAACCCAATGTGGAAGGAGATTATACCCTTCTGGGTATCAGATATGCCCAGTTTGTGAAAACCAGCTTTGATCTTCGATTTTTTAAAATGTTTGATGCTACAAATGTTTTGGCAATGCGCATTTTTAGCGGTTTAGCTTTTCCTTATGGCAATTCCGATTATTTACCTTTCGAAAAAGGATTTTTTGGAGGCGGTGCCAACGGTATGAGGGGATGGGCTTTGCGTTCACTGGGGCCTGGTAGGTATGAACCTCAGCCTGGACGTACTTATAATCGTATGGGCGACATGCAGCTTGAAGCCAATGTTGAGTACAGATTCCCTGTTTATGGAGCCTTTCGCGGAGCTCTATTTGCCGACATGGGTAATGTTTGGTTGGTCCGCAACAATCCTTTATATCCCGACGGTGTTTTTTATCCCGGGAGGTTTTACAAAGAGTTTGCCCTTGATGGTGGCATCGGATTGCGTCTCGACTTTACATATTTTGTTTTCCGACTCGATGCCGCTTTACCCATTCTTGACCCTGCACGACCCTCTGGAAAATATTATGTTTTGCCTGAAGCTCATGTGTCATCGCTTGTTTGGAATTTTGGTATAGGTTATCCTTTCTGAGATTAACATACTTTTTCTCCATGAATTACAACGAAGCTGTTGAGTATATTTTTAATCATCTTCCCATGTTTACTCGGGTGGGTGGCGCAGCCTACAAACCCGATCTCACACGTACCCTTGCTTTGTGTGAAGCTGCGGGTAATCCCCACCATTATTTTAAAAGCATTCATGTGGGAGGAACCAATGGAAAAGGCTCTGTTTCTTCGTTTATAGCCTCAGTTTTTATGGAGCAGGGTTTCAAAACAGGTTTGTTTACTTCACCCCATTTACGCGATTTTCGTGAAAGAATCAAAGTAAATGGACAAATGATATCTCAGGAATTTGTAGCCGAGTATTTCACACGTTTCCAACCTGTTTTTGATTCAATAAAACCTTCATTTTTTGAAATGAGTTTTTTGCTGGCCTCCGATTATTTCAAGGCCTCTGAGGTAGATGTTGCTATTATCGAGGTGGGTATGGGAGGAAGGCTCGATTCTACAAATGTTATCATTCCAGAGTTATCCATAATTACTAACATTGGAAATGATCACAAACAGTTCTTGGGCGACACACTCCCTCAAATCGCTACCGAAAAAGCTGGAATTATTAAGCCATCCGTTCCAATTTTAATAGGGGAGCATCAACCTGAAACAGCCCCTGTTTTTATTCAACAAAGCGCAAAAATGGGTGCCCCCATATATTTTGCCCAAGAATTGTTTTTTATCGATGAGATGAATGATGACAATTTCTTCCTCCATCTAAATTGTTGTAGCAAAAGCAATGGGATTGCTTATAGGGTAAAATCCCCCTTGAGAGGTATTTATCAAAAAAATAATATAATTACGGCCCTAGCAGCACTCAGCATACTCCAAAATCGAGGTTTTCTATTAGATGAGGAAAAGATATTAGCCGGTTTCCAGAATGTCATCCAAAATACGGGTTTGGCTGGCCGGTGGCAAATACTTAAGCTAGATCCGCTTGTAATAGCAGATATTGCCCATAATGAACCTGGAATCAAGGTTTTAATGGAGCAAGTCAAGCAACAATCTTTTCAACGCCTGCATTTTGTTTTGGGTATGGTATCCGATAAAGACAGCGCCAATATTCTGCCCTATTTACCCTCTGATGCCCTTTACTATTTTTGCCGACCCAACATTCCTCGCGGAAAAGATGCAACTTTGCTTGCATTTGAAGCAAAGCACCTGGGATTAAAAGGAAATATTTTTGATTCAGTGAGAGCTGCTTACCAAAGCGCTCTTGCCCAGGCTGGCCCCAATGATATGGTAATTATAAGCGGTTCAGCTTTTGTGGTTGCA
>CALJNV010000190.1 GCA_937981455.1 uncultured Bacteroidales bacterium
TGGATATTAAAATCACAAAATTTAAAACCAATATCAACTGCCCCCATTGCCTTGCTAAAGTAACGCCTGTATTGAATGCCATGTCAGAAATCGATCATTGGCATGTAGAATTGGAAAACCCTGACAAAACGCTAACCATTGAAGGAAATATCAGCCCTGAGTTAGTAGTGCAAGCCTTGAAGGATGCCGGTTACCAGGCAGAAACTCTTTAATGATTTCTTATTAATTCTTCTTCAAAGGTTTTTGTTAAAATGGAATATCAGGGATAGGTCAAGGAAGTAAGCCTACACCACAAGGCCCAGACAATCTCATAATTAGGCAAAAATGGCTAATAAACTCAATAATTATTGGGCTAATCCTTTCTATTGCTAATACAAAGTGGTTGAATCCTTCAGCCAAAGACTTCAATTTTTGCACAAATGGAATGAAGCATAACCGGATAGCCCAAAGATGGTCAGGGGCTTTTTAAAAGACCCAAACCATTCAATACCAGGCATGTAATACTTTTATCTCGGTTTTGAAGGCAAGGTGAAACAAAGCCGAGAACCCTTGGATGAATTATTTTCTGCCCATATCTTACCCCCATGAATTTCCACCAATTCTTTGCACAAGGGCAATCCCAAACCCGTGGAAAGTTCTCCATCGGTACCTTTGCGTTGGCCATTTCCAGTAACAGAAAAAATTTTAGTTAGTAAATCCTCAGGAATCCCAATACCGGTATCTTTCACCTCCACCCCAACAAAACCATTAACTTTTTGATAAGCTGTTATTTTAATAAATCCTCCCCTTTCAGTAAACTTAATGGCATTCGACAGAAGGTTGCGTAGTATGGTTTCCAACATTCGCTCATCGGCAAAAACCTTAAAAGACTCACCCACTGCATTCAAAAGCCCAATTTGTTTTTGGGAAGCTGCCAATACAAAGTTTTCCATCGAGTGAGCAACCACTGTTCGCAAAGAGAGAAATGAGGGATTAAAATCCATCAAGCCTCTTTTTATGCGACTCCACTCAAGAAGGTTTTCAAGCAGACGATAGACATTGTTGCCTGAAGCTTGTAAAGAACGAGAGAGACGTTTAATTTCACCCAGCGTCAATTTTTCAGCGTCTTCCGCAAGCAATTCAGTAATTCCAATCATAGCCGAAAGGGGGCTTTTAAGATCATGGGCTATGATGCTGAAAAATTTGTCTTTTTCTGAATTCACTTCATGGAGTTCTTCAACCAGCCGTCTTAACTCCAATTCTCTCTTTATCTGGTCTGTGATATCACGAGCCACGGCTATTACACAAGGTACGCCAAAGTAAGTCCCCTGGTTAAGTATCACTTCTTTAGGAAAAATGCTTCCATCAGCCTTCTTGCCCCAAAATTTAAAACGTTGAGGTTCCCCTTCCAATGCCTTTTTAAGCGCCTTTGCTACTACTTGAAGATCATTTTTTCCCTCAGCCGAGAGAAATTCGGGCGTTCTGCCTACAAATTCCTCTCTTCGGTAGCCATACATTAATTCTGCAGCTCTGTTTACATCAAGAAAAATACCATCCTCATTCTGAATGTAAACAGCATCCGATATATTATCTATAATTCCTTTAAATGTGCTTTCGGAGAGTTTTATTTGCTCAAAGAGGCGATAATAGTCGTCTATATCAATCTGAGCCCCAATCACTCGTACTGGTTCCCCCTCCTCATTTTTGAAAATTTGGGCTCTACTTTTAACCCATCTATAGTTGCCTTCTTTGGTTCTCAGACGAAATTCCGCTTCGAATAAGTCGAGTTTTTTGTGTAGCACTTGTTCAATTTGCTGATTTATTCTCGATAGATCATCGCCATGTAATAAGCTGAGAAAATCTTGATCAGTAGGACCCATTTGGCCCGGCTCATATCCCAACATGGTATACCAGGTGTTATTTCGTGTAATTGCGCCTGTTATTAAATCCATCTCCCAGGTACCTATCCGGGCGATTTCTTGAGCGAGCCTGAGTTTTTCATTGACCTCAGCCAGGGCGTTTCTAAGTTGTTGCCATTGTGTTTTATCTCTCTGTACACCAATAAGTTGATATGCATCATCTCGTTCATTGTATACCAAAACAAGGCTTCCCTCAGCCATAAACATCTCGCCATTCGACCTATACAGTGGCAACTCATATTTTGCTTTACCGGTTTGGAATAGATCTCGTAGAACTGTGTGCAGTTGGGCCGGTTGGTGCTTCAAAAAATCCATCAAGGGGCGTCCAATCATGGCCTCAGGCACTTCATAGTAATGTTTTGCAAGGGCCGCGTTCACAAGGGTTACAAAGGTTTGTTCTGCAATTTTTAAATACTGATCTTCCTCAAGAGATTCTAGCATGGTTTTGGAAACAGGAGGACGCATTTCTGCAATAAAAAAACCTTCTTCAGCCAAGGCAAAAAAATTCTCTAAATTTTGTTTGCTATCTTGGGCAGCTGTAGCAAGCTCATCCAGTGAGGTAACATCATTAATAAAACCGGCATATGCATCTTGCCCTATCTTTAAGGACCTGATTTTGAACTTTTTCTTACGACCCTCAGGGGTTTCTATCTCATAAATATCCAAATCATGCATATGCCCCTCACGCATAGAGTGTATATCCTCCATAAACTTTTGCTTGTAAAAAGGCGACATAAAATCGCCCCCATTCTTACCCACGATTTGGTCTTCGCTCAACCCCATTAATTGACATGTAGCAGGATTGATTTTCAGTATTCTACCCTCTCCGTTGATAAAGGCGATAGGTTGAGGAGTTACTTGAAATAAACGATTGAGAGTCTCTAAGATTGATTCCTCTAAAGTGTCCTCAAAACCAACCCTTTTTTTCAGTAAGATCAACCATGCCGTTGATGGGCCCAATTGATCGGCCAGTTCTTTTACCTGACAGTTTATGATCAAACGAGCACCATTAGGATTTTTAAAACAAAGTTTAAGGCTGATCGGTTTGGATTCGCTGTTCCCCCTAATGCTCTCGATGCTGAGGGGTTGCCCCTCTTCATAAAAAAATAGATCCGATATCCGCAAACCCACTATGGACGAATGCATGAGGTCTAAAATTCTGCAGGCCTCTTGCGAACACAAGACAATTTCGCCTTGAGAGTCGACCAGGACAAAGGCGATAGAGATTTCATCTAAAACTCTCTTCAATAGATTATTGAAGATAATCAAGTTATTAAGACTCTTCTCCGCCTGCATTGTATATTTGTGTAAAGTTGATAAAATTAATAAAATCCCTCAGAGGTTCTCTTTTTTTATTTGTGTAAGTAAAAAAACAGATGCAGAGCAAGGCGGCACCGACATTTCGATACCATCGTATGCTGCAAGATATCCTTTAAATTCAATTTGATTATCCATGCGATGGGGAAAACTCAGAATAGGATTCAATGCAAAATCGTCATTTACATCCAGTTGAAGCACACCCAGAGCATGCAGAGGGACAAAAAGGCGAAAATGATGAATATTCTGGGAATCGAAATTTGAAATAAAGAGCAGAATCTCACCTGAACAATGGCGCAACCAGGCAAAAATGCGAGCGGTATCGGGGGCTGGGTAATGCTGATTAACCCACATAAGATCATAAAACTGACCTTGTGAAATGGCCTTTCGATGAGAAAGATTTAAAAGCTCTTTATAAAATGTTCGCAGTTTATGCTGAGATTCCGATAAACCTTTTCCATCGAATTTACCCTGGTTAACCCATAGCTGTAGGGTGGGCATACAGGTATAATCAAAAATACTGGTTCGACCATCATCTCCACTGAATCCTGCAGCCCCTTCAGCGGGCTCTCCGACCTCCTGTCCATTGTAAATCAAAATCGGGCTGTTGTTCATGCATGCCACCACCAGCATTCCTGGAGCAGCCTTGAGGGGATCTTTGAGAAAAAAATCAGAAGCCAGGCGAATTTCATCATGTGTTTCAAGGAAGCGAAGCATTCGGTCGTCGAGGCCTTGCAAGTTTTTCCAATGGTCGCTTAGCTTCGAAGCCGGGTGTCCCCATTGCATGATGTCGCGCAGAATATTATATAGTCCTTCTTTATCATACAAATAATCAAACCCAGCTTCAATGAACTCAACGTATCGCCAGGGTTCATAAATCTCAGCAATAAAGACAATGTCAGGGAATTCCCGCTTGATCTCCTGGATAACATATTTCCAGAAAGGGATGGGAACCATCCCTGCCATGTCGCACCTGAAGCCATCGACACCTATAGCGGCCCAATACTGCAATATATCTTTCATCTTATCCCACAGAGGAGGTTTGGGTTCGTAAAAAGCCTCCCCTGAAAAAATATCCAACCCATAATTGAGTTTAACCGTATCGTACCAATCATTAATGGAAGGGCGTGGGCTGAGGCAATCGTTACCTGTAACACGCGCCGGATTTTCAGAATAAGCTAAAGGATCCGCTTCAACCTGTATATCAGGGCCAAAGGGTTCGGCAAATTCAGGGGGATAAAAGATATGATTCGGCAAATAATAGAAGTCGTTAAGAGGGCTGAAAGCATATGCATGATTATCGTTCGCTCCAATGTCAGGTTTTTCCGCAGGTCTCAAATTTGATTTGTATTGGCGTGCAACATGATTTGCAACGAAGTCAATAATCACTTTTAATCCTGCCCGATGGGTACGTTGAATGAGAGCTCTAAACTCTTTGATGCGAGCACCAACATTTTCAGACAAGTCAGGGTCTACATCATAATAATCGCGAATAGCATAAGGCGATCCGGCCCGGCCTTTGGTAATGAAAGGATGCGAAGCTGGCAGTCCATATTCACTGTAGTCGCTGCAAGTTGCATGCGACAAAATGCCTGTGTACCAAACATGCGTGGCACCCAGTTGAGAAATTTCCTTGAGAGCTTTGGCAGTGATGTCATTAAACTTTCCGCATCCATTTTCCTCAAGGGTTCCGCCCAAAACCTGCATGGGTTTCGAATTTCCAAACAAGCGTGGAAAAAGCTGATAAATGACCGGTTTCATTGTTTGAAGGTTTAATTCTTAAAAATACAACAATCTGTTTCAAATTACAACCGGTCATTAAAAATTTAGGCTGGCACCACCTGGTATTCTTTAGTAATGATCAAGTGAGCCCTAGGCCGGAGCGCTTGAACCATTTTGTGTTCTTGTTCAAGTACCCTGGCACGGTATTCATTCTGAGGCTCTTTGCCTCTAACCACTTGAGCCTTTTTCGTCTCGTGATAAGTCAATTCAATAAAAACGTTCAGGTCGGTGCCTTCGGTTTTTATTGCGTAAAGACCATCAATCACCAGGGCATCAATAGCTTTAAAATCAGTAATTAAACTATCTACTTGCTCAGTAACAAGGTCCACGCAAGGCATAGTAGCCTGCTTGCCTTCCCTGAATTCCAAAATATTTCGGTAAATAGTATCCCAATCGTATTCGTCATAACCAACAACGTTTTCAATACCCTTATTCATTCGCCATTCTTTCCGCTCTAGAGGATGAATGCGATAGTAATTGTCGATATGCATGATTTTAGTAGGAATACCCTGGGCACGCATTTCTTTTGCCAAAACATGTGAAAGCTCCGATTTTCCGGAACCCGATTCACCGCTGATAGCTACAATTATTTTAGGTTTTCTTATTTCCAGCACTTTTTGCAAAATATCGGCTGCTGCTTCGCGGTGCTTATCGCTGATTAATAAAACATCTCCTAACATAGGTAAGATTTTTTTAAGCCTGGTCGCAAAAATACCGCAAATTATTGCATTCCAAAAGTACGGAAGAAAATATTTACCCAGGGAAAAGAGTATGTAGGGCGATAGGTTAAAAATTTTGTTTTAATTTTATGCAGATATAGGAAGTTTTTGTACTTTTGCAGTCCCGATAAAGGAATCTGTAATCAGTGTTAAAATTTTAAAAATCAGATTAATGAAGAACCAGTACGAAACCGTTTTCATCATGACTCCCGTCTTGTCTGAAGAACAGATGAGGGAAACGGTAAAGAAGTTTTACGACTTCTTAGTTGAGAAAGGTGCTGAGATAGTGCACCAGGAGAACTGGGGTCTGCGAAAGCTGGCCTATCCCATCCAGAAGAAATCCTCAGGCTTTTACCATCTGTTTGAATTTCGTGCAGAAGGCAGTCTGATCAACGAGCTGGAAATCGCCTACCGACGTGACGAACGCATCATGCGTTTTCTCACGGTACTTTTAGACAAACATGCCATTGCCTACAACGAGAAGAAAAGAGCCAACAAGGCCGTAACTACTCAGGCAAAGGAAGCGAACAACTAACTAAAAAAGTGTAAGCTATGGCACAAGGAGAAAGCGAAATCAAATACTTGACCCCTATTGCGGTAGAAACCAAAAAGAAAAAATACTGCCGTTTCAAAAAGAGCGGGATCAAATACATTGATTACAAGGATGAAAATTTCCTTTTAAAATTTGTAAACGAACAGGGTAAAATTTTACCCCGCCGGGTAACCGGTACCTCACTGAAATACCAGCGCAAAGTGGCTCAGGCCATCAAACGTGCCCGCCACCTGGCTCTGTTGCCCTATGTAGCTGATTTACTTAAATAAGGAGGAAACCGTCATGGAAGTAATACTTTTACAGGATGTTCCCAAACTGGGCTATGCCGACGAAATTGTTAACGTAAAAAATGGATATGCCCTCAACTACCTTATTCCCAAGGGACTTGCCATAATGGCCACCCCCTCAAATCGCAAAGTACTCGCCGAAAATCTCAAACAAAGGGCTTTTAAGCTGGAAAAAATCAAGAATCAGGCCCTCGAACTGGCCCAGAAACTTGAAGGCTTAAAAGTACGTATTGGCGCTAAGGCTTCTTCCACCGGCAAAATCTATGGTTCAGTAAATGCTGTTCAGATTGCTCAAGCCATTAAAGAACAGCACGGACTTGAAGTGGACCGCAAACGCATCATGGTGGATGGCGAAAATGTTAAAGAACTAGGTACGTACACAGCTACAATTAACCTTCATAAAGAAGTGAAGGCAAAAGTAGAATTCGAAGTGTATGCTGAATAATTTCATGGTAATTCCTCCAAAGCCCGTTTGCCCCATGCAGACGGGTTTTTTTCTTTAAAAACCTAAAGGTGATTTGCCGTATGCTCACAAAATCAGAGATCCAATTCCTTAAAAGCCTGCGCGATCGAAAAGCCCGTCAGGAACTTGGTCTGTTTGTGGCTGAAGGCGAAAAACTGGTGATTGATCTCATGGATTCGGGTTTGAAGGCAAAACAGATTCTTTACACAACCAGGTATAAAGGAAAACTCAGCAGACATGAGAATGCAAAAGAAATAAGGGAAGCAGACATGGAACGAATCACGGCTTTTAAAACTGCTTCCCCCCTCTGTGCTGTGTTTACTATTCCCACCCATGGTGCTTCAGAGAATTTCATTCCCAGGGATGAATGGATGCTTGTGTTGGATGGGATCAGCGATCCAGGTAACTTTGGGACGTTATTGCGCACCGCTGAATGGTTTGGCATTCGCATAGTGGTGTGCTCCACCAATTGTGTAGATGCCTTTAATCCTAAAAGCGTTCAAGCCAGTATGGGCTCTGTAGGTCGATTAAAAGTGTATTATACTGACCTGCTGGCTTTTCTCCAACGCATGCCCGAGGAGGTACCCATCTGGGGGGCCACTATGGTAGGACAAAGTATTTATGAAACAATAGCCCCCCCTGCAGGCCTACTGGTATTGGGGAGCGAAGGGAAAGGATTAAGACCCGAGGTTAAAACAAAGATTAAAACTTGGATAAGTATTCCTCGCAATCAAACCAACAATCGCCCCGAATCGCTCAATGTGGCTGTTGCAGGTTCTATTCTCATTTCAGAACTTTGCAAGCAACAAAAAACACGGTAAGTTGTTGATATTGTATAAATTTATAAATTACTAAAAAAATGATTATCAAACTCTTCCTCATTGCCATTGGCCTTCTGGGTATTGCCTTTGCGGGAATCGCCATAAAAATGTTTTTTATCAAAGGCTCCCAATTCAAAAAGACGTGTGCCTCATCGCTCCCTGGACAAACTATCAGCTGTAGCTGCGGAGGCGAAGGGCATTGCCACAACGAATAAAGGATACTTTACTAATTTTATCGTATAAAAAAGCTGGGATACCCAGCTTTTTTGTTACTTAAAAAAACTATTGTGTTAATAGTTGGCTAAATCCTGTTGTCATCACGGTCATAAGTTCACCTTTTTCGTTGGAAGTGATGAACATAGCTTCAAGATCAAGATCTTTGTTTGCCCGCAAAAAACGCCAGGCCTCTTCAGCCCCCATCACCATAAAAGCTGTGGCATAGGCATCGGCAGTCATGGCATCGGAGGCCAGTACACTAACGCTGAGTAAATTATGCTGAACAGGATAACCTGTAGAAGGGTCGATGGTATGCGACATTTTCCGTCCGTTTTCAATTCTATACTTTCGATAGGTTCCAGAAGTAGCTATGGCTTTATTCTTCAGCTCAATAATATTTTCAATCTGCCGGTCGGCTGTGGAACTGTCGGCAGGCTTTTCGATACCCACACGCCAGGCAGAACCATCCGGTTTAGGGTTGCCCGCCAGAACCTCCCCTCCCACATCTATCAAATACATATGAATACCATTTTTCTTTAAAAATGAAGCAATTACATCAACAGAATAACCTTGAGCTATGGCATTAAAATCGAGCCGTATCAGGGAGTCTTGCTTGATTAATCTATCCCCTTCAAGGTGTATCATGCGATAATCGATATGCTTGAGGGCTTCTTGAATTTGATCATCCCCAGGAACTGCTCCTTTTTGCTGATGAAACCCCCAGAGATCGACAAGAGGGCCAATGCAAAAATTAAATTTACCCTTTGTGCGCTCTGCTACTTCTCTCGACTTCATGAATACCTTTTTGAAAAGCGTATCTACATCTACCGCCTCATTCCTGTTTATTCGTGAAATCACGCTATGTTCAACCCATAGAGATAGAGAGTTATCGAAATCTTTGAGCAAAGAATCTATTGATGTTTGAAAATTACGTCCTAAAGAATCATAGTAAGTTACTTGATAATAAGTACCTTGGGCTTCACCCTGAAAAAATATTTTTTGCGGTTGGTAGCGATGGGCACAACCATTCAGAGCAATAAAAGCAATCAGCACGGATAAACTGGAAAAAAGGGATTTCATATAACCGAATGATTTAAATTTGAAAACAAATTTCTTAAAAAACTCAAGATATTGAATTATGGAAGACCTAAAGAATCAGCATTACCGTTGCATGCTTTGCGAATATACATATCGACCCGAAAAAGGAGATCCGCTTAATGGAGTACCCCCGGGTACACCTTTTGATGATTTACCCGATGATTGGACCTGCCCCAAATGCGGAGCATCTAAGACCCAATTTTATCCAGCCGACTGATTTATAGCTTGTTCTAAATGTAAAAGCGCCTCGCTGGCCTTTAGTGGAAGGTACAAATCCACAATGCTGTGAGTAAACTCTCCGGGTTCAGGGTTGATTTCGATAATGAATGCGCCCGACCGTGAAGCATACAGGGGAATCATATTTGCTGGCATTACGGTACCGGTAGTGCCAATCACTAACATGACATCTGAGACCAAAGCTTCTTGCACAGCTGCATGAGCTGCATCCGCAGGTATTTCTTCACCGAAAAAGACAAAACTAGGTTTCATGATTCCTCCGCATTGACATTTGGGGGGAAGCTCACGCAAAACGGATTGCGTGGCTAATTTTATCGATTTACACAATAGGCACTCGAGCGTTCGTGTAGTGCCGTGATATTCAATCACCTTTTGGTTTCCAGCTATATAATGAAGATTATCAATATTTTGAGTTACGATAGCCTTAAGCAGCCCCCTGCTCTCCCATCGGGCCAATACCTCATGGGCTGGATTGGGACGAGCACTTAAAACTTGCTCATAAAAAATCTTTGCCAAAACGGTCCAACACTCACCGGGATGCGCCCTAAAATAATCAATTTCAACAAATTTAGGATCATACCTACTCCACAGACCCTCCTTACCACGAAAGGATGGGATACCACTCTCTACACTGATACCGGCTCCCGTAAAAGCTGTAAAATATTTTCCTTGCTTGATTTTGCTGGCCGCGTCGGCAATTAAATGTGCGTAATTATTCATGATGAGGCGTTTTTGTTTTCTTCAGGTCATTTGCATTTATCTCGCTAAATTTGGCATCTCAAATTTACAAACCATGTACAAAACTACTTTTCACTGGCTTGTAGCGACTTTTTGGTTAATAATTATAAGTCAGCCCGTTAGTGCTCAAACAAAAGAACTGAGCTTAGATGTTATCTTCAAAAGTCGCGTATTGAGAGCCAAAAGCCCCGGGACCCTCATCCCGCTGAGCGACGGGTTGCACTACATCAAAAAAGATAGGGATACCCTATGGAAATATGAATATTCCACGGGCAAAAAAGACGGTTTTATCTGTGTTTTTAGCGATATTAAAGACAACGAAGGCAAAATCCTAGACCCCGATGATTTCACATTAAGTTCTGATGGCTCTAACATGCTTATAACCACAGCCCCTGAAGCCATCTATCGTCACTCCACTAAAGCCGATTATTACATTTTCAATGTACACAACAAAACTACCCAACGCCTTTCAGAAGGAGGGAAACAAAGACTAGCTGAATTTTCGCCAGATGGGAAAAAAGTAGCCTTCATCAGAGACAATAATTTATTTGTAAAAGATTTAACCCATGACGTTGAAACCGCCCTAACCCACGACGGACAAATCAACCAAATCATATACGGAACAACGGATTGGGTATACGAAGAAGAATTTAGCTTTACGAAAGGTTTTCAATGGTCGCCCGATGGTCGATGGTTGGCCTACTATCGTTTCGATGAATCGAAGGTTAAAGAATTTAGTATGCCCATGTATGGCAATCTCTATCCCGAAGAATATCGATATAAATATCCCACGGCAGGGGAAGACAATTCGGTGGTAGACATTTGGGTCTATGATTTTCTGACAGGTAAATCTATGAAGATGAATACCGGTTCTGAAAACGACCAGTACCTACCCCGTATGCTATGGGCTGACAATTCAGGATGGCTTGCGGTGCAACGCCTCAATCGTCTGCAAAACCATTTAGAAATTCTTTTGTTTGATCCATCCACGGGCAACGGCAGAGTTGTATATGAAGAACAGAACAAATGGTACATCGAAATCACCGATGATATGAACTTTTTGCCCGGGGGAAAACAATTTTTAATAACAAGCCAAAAATCTGGATACAATCACATTTATTTGATAAGTACTGAAGGGAAACCCGAAAAACAATTAACCAAAGGCTCGTGGGAAGTTGAACAGATCTTGGGTTATAGTGCCAGTCGAAATATGGTTTATTTCAAGGCTGCCTATAGTTCGCCCCTTCATCGTGAAATCTGCAGCGTTGACTTGAAAGGACGCATGAAAGTAATTGCAGGGATGCCGGGGACAAACAACGCTCTTTTCGACCCTACGTTTAAATGGTTCCTTAAAACCTGGTCTGATGCAAATACCCCACCCGTGTATTCAATCTGCGACGCGAATGGAAAAGAAATCAGAAAACTGGAAGACAACACCTCGCTTAAAGCCCAAATGGAAGAATGGGGTATCCAGCCCCGGGAATTTTTTACATTTAAAACTGAACAGGGGGTCGAGCTTAACGGATGGATGATTAAACCTGCGAATTATCAACCTGATAAAACCTATCCTGTACTTGTTTATTTGTACGGCGGACCGGGTTCTCAAACAGTTACCAACAGCTGGGGCGGAGGGCAACTGTGGTATCAAATGCTGGCTCAAAAAGGTATTTGGGTTGTGTCTGTGGACAACCGGGGCACCGGGTTCAGAGGAGAAGAGTTTCGTAAAATGACATATGGCCAGCTCGGAAAATACGAAACGGAAGATCAAATTGAATTGGCAAAATACCTTATCCATAGGGGTATTGCTGAACCCGGAAAAATTGGCATTTTCGGTTGGAGCTACGGAGGTTTTATGACTTCGCTATGCATGACCAAAGGCGCTGAGTTCTTTAATGTAGGTATCGCCGTTGCACCTGTGACCAATTGGCGCTTTTATGACAACATATACACCGAACGATACATGGGCCTTCCTAAGGACAATCCTTCGGGCTACGACGATAATTCACCCATCAACCATGTAGATAAGCTCAAAGGGAAATTTTTACTTATCCATGGTACAGCCGATGACAACGTGCATTTTCAAAACTCTGTGGAAATGGTGACTGCATTGATCAACGCAAATAAGCAATTTCAAACCATGTACTACCCCAACAGCAACCACGGTATCTATACTGGCCGCAACACCACCTACCACCTCTATACCCTTATGACGCAGTTTCTTTTAGATCATTTATCTAAATAAATTATTGATTTCTATTTCACAAACCTCACTCTATCCCTCTTCCATTCTTGAGAAGAGGTTTTTTTATATTCAATGATTTCTCGAGATATATTTTTCAAAATAAACGACTTAGCTGTTTTTAAAAAATTTTATTAAGATTTTTCAAACGAGATTAAACCTTTTCGTACCTTTGCACCTCCAAAAGGTCGATGTGTGCTTACTCATGGTTTTGGTCACAACTTACCTATTGTCATCAGAGGATTACACACATCAGGATGGAACACAACCTGTTAAATTAATAGGATTTGGTTAAAAACGGACCCCCCCGGCCGGGACGGCACGGGGGGTTCACTTTTTATGTAAAACATAGGTTTGCAGGAAACCTATCAATTCCTTTATCCGTATAAAAGCAAAACAAAACCGCAATGTCGGTAAATCGTATTTACATCATAACGGGTGAGAAGGGAGAAGGGAAAACCACCCTTTTAGAGCATGTAGTACAATGCATGCGCCTGCAAGGATATCATTTGGGAGGTTTTTTGTCGAAAGGCTTTTGGAAAGGCAATGAACGAAGCCATTTCGAACTGTGGGACATCGAAAAAGACCAGGGTTTGATGCTGTGTAAACGCGACCCCAGCGAAGGATGGCCCCAGTGGGGTCCTTTCTTTTTCAATCCAGAAGCTTTAGCCAAAGCAAGCCAGATCATCGATAGATGCTTGCTCGAAAAACCTGATCTTGTGGTAATGGATGAAATTGGAAAGTTTGAATTGGCGGATGGAGGTTTTCATAAACTGATTAAAAAACTTATGCAAAACCTCATTTACCCCCAGCTCTGGGTAGTGCGGCGTCCGTTTGTTTCGGAAATTATGGAAAAATACCGTATTCAAAAGATCTCTATTTTTGATGCGACAAACAGCAATGCACCTCAAATTTGTAGGGAAATTGCCGATCAACTCTCAGAATTGAAATGATTTACTTTTTTTCCGCTTTGTTTTTTAGCTCTCTTATAGTCATTAC
>CALJNV010000191.1 GCA_937981455.1 uncultured Bacteroidales bacterium
ACCATTGGTGCCTGTAATCCCAATAAGTTTGAGATGATGGGAAGGATGGTTGTAAAAAGCAGAAGCCAGAGGACCTACAATCAAAGAAGTATCGCTCACTTGAATAAAGGCCACACCCTCGGGCAAATTGTCGGGCATACGCATACCCACAATTGCAGAGCATCCTGCATCCATTACCTGAGGGATAAAATCATGTCCATCGACACGAGTACCTGGTAAAGCCACAAATAATTTTCCAGGACCCACCTGTCTGCTGTCGATACGAATACCATGTATCTCTTGGTCCAGAGGACCTTTTGTAGCTATAACGGGAATTTCCTTCAGTAGTTCGTTCAATATTTTCTTCATAGGGAATTACTAAGAATGAGAGAAACTTTGGCTCCTTTCGGTATAGGGCTTCCAGCAGCGAGTGATTGTTCTTTAACCTTTCCCCTTCCCTGCAGGCTGACGCTCAGCCCACAAGATTCAAGCAAGTAAGTAGCATCTCTGGCTGTCATGCCTATTACGTCGGGCACCCCTTTCAAAGAAGGCGCCATGGATTTTATAAAAGATTTGTTATCCTTTATCGATACCAGGGCCCAGCCATCAAAATTCTGCTCCACAAAGTTTTCGCCTGTCAGTAAATTGAGAACCGGTAAAAGGTCAGGGAGCCAACCTTTCATTGTTAGATTTCCCTTTACAGCCAACGTGTCATCAATCTTTAAATCAACGGGCTGAGCCATTTTAGGGATTTCATCCTTAACGCCTATATTGGTAGAATAAATGCGGTCGGCAATGGCTCGAAAGACTGGTGCCGCAATGGCGCCACCGTAAATTTTACCTTTCTGTGGATTGCTGATAACCACCATGATGGTATATTGAGGATTTTCAGCAGGGAAATACCCGACAAAAGAGGCATTGTAATTAGACTTATTGTAGCGTCCCCCCACTGCCATTTGAGCCGTACCGGTTTTTCCGGCCACAGAATAAGGGGCACCATTAAAGGCACCTCTGGCAGTTCCTTTTTCAACTACGGCTTGCATCATTTCCCGTGCTTTGCGGGCAGTTTCTTCGGAACAAACAGATGAAACAAGCACCTGGGGTTCAATACTTTTTATTACCTGGTCTCCATCTCTAATCTCTTTCACAAACCGGGGCTTCATCATTCGACCGTTGTTGGCAATTGCATTGTAAAAGGTCAATAACTGCAATGGAGTCAGTTTTACCTCATAACCAATCGACATGTAGGGTAAGGAGGTCTTCGACCAGCGAGGATCATCAGATTTTCGTATGAAAGGCTCTCCCTCACCGGGTATTTCCACTCCCAGGGGTTTTCCTATGCCCATCGAATAAAGTTTATCGCTGAACTTGCGTGGTTTTTTTCCAAAGACCTTATTTACGAATAAAGAGGTGGCTACATTGCTGCTATACGCAAATGCATCCTTCAGCGTTATATAGCGTTTATTAAGGGGATGATCATCTTTCATCACCGCTTGGGCCCAGGTTATACTACCCTGATAGGAAATACTGTCGGTAAGCTTTAACCTACTTTCGTCCATTGCTGCTACCAGCGAAATGAGCTTAAAAGTGGAACCCGGCTCTATACTTTCAGCCAGGGCATAATTATACCTTTCTTCGTAAGTACCATTGGCTGATTTTGATAAATTGGCAATGGCTCTTATATCCCCTGTGGATACTTCCATTACCACCGCGCATCCCTGAGTCGCTTCCTGGGCCTCGAGTTGTTCAAGCAATGAACGTTCGGCCACATCCTGCAATTTAATATCTATAGTAGTAATGATGTCTTTGCCGTTTACGGGCTTCGCAAGCTGTTTACCCAATACAGGAATCCATTCGCCACCTGAAATCCTTTGCATCCACATTTTACCGTTCAGGCCTTTTAAGTAGTCATTGTAAGCGCCTTCAAGGCCCACGTATAAATCGTTCTCTTGATTGAAATAACCTATGGTTCGCCTGGCTAGCAAACCATAAGGCATTCGGCGAACATTCTTTTGAACCAGAATAAGTCCGCCCTTATTTGGCCCCAACCTCAAAATGGGCATTCGCTTGACCCCTTTGAGCGTATTATAATCTACGTTGCGCTTAATCAGAAAATACCGGCTCCCCTTTTTACGAGCTTCGCGCAGTTCATTCTTCCACTGCACCCGAGATTTACTTGGGAAAACAAGCGAAAGAGCCAAAGACAACGAATCCAGCTTTTCTTTGAATAAGGAGGTGGAAATGTTTGGACTGGCTACGTCCATCCGGATATCAAAAACTGGTACTGTGGTAGCCAATACATTACCATCAACTGACATAATATTACCCCTTGTGGCCTCAACCTCGCCCAGCTTCAGGGTAGTTTCCCGGGCGTGTGTGCGGTACTCATCGCCTTCCACAAAAATGATTTTTCCTGCCCTATAGATAACATACCCCCCTAAGGCTACCATAAGCCAGTAAACAGAATAGAGAAGTAAAGTCTTTCTAATTCTCAATTCGTCCATGGGTTTATTTTCGATAGGATTTCAGTTTTTTTAAATCTTCTTGCGAAAGGGTAATTTTTATAGGGGGTTCAGGGGCCTCAATGAGTCCCAGGGCTTGGGCCCGACGCAGCAACTTCGACTGTTTAGTACTATCACTCCAGGCCGACCGAGCCGACGTATATTCGTAAGCGTATCCTTTTTGTTCCTTTTTTAGGGCATTAATTTTTCTCAAGGTCTCAATTCCCCAATATGTATTGGCGATGTAAATAATTCCCAGCATAGCCAAAAAGCTAATCAAACGCAGGACAGCCTGCTCGTGGCCGGTAAGTGCACTTCCCGAAAGCACCTGCTTAAAAAATCCGTGCTTGCGACGGCTTTTCGATGGGTTTTCCTTTGTGTTCATAGCTTCTGGGCAATTCTTAGTTTGGCACTACGGGCCCTTGGGTTCCTGGCAATCTCTTCTGCACTGGCTTCCAGCGGTTTTTTACTTACGGGCTTAAAAGGAGAAAGCAGGTTGCCATAAAAATCCTTGACAGGCTCACCATCAAAGGTTCCCGTCTTCATAAAATTTTTAACCAATCGGTCTTCGAGCGAATGATAAGAGATGATGACCAGCCGTCCTCCGGGCCTCAGCGTTTCAGCCGCTTGCAGTAGAAGATCCTTCAAGGCTTCCATCTCCTGATTCACTTCTATACGCAATGCCTGAAAGACCTGAGCCAAAAATTTGTTCTCTAAACCCCGCGGGCTCAAGGGTAGCAAAATCTCGCGCAGTCGGCCGGTAGTCTCAATAGGTCTCTCTTTTCTTAGTTTTACAATGCGCGATGAAATTTGTCGTGCATTGGGCAACTCACCATAATCCTTGAAAATTCGTGTAAGCGCTTCTTCAGAATACTCTGCAATGACCTTAGAAGCCGTCAGCTGTTCGCGTCGATCCATGCGCATATCGATGGGTGCATCGAATCGCGTAGAAAACCCTTTCTCCGGCTTATCAATTTGCCACGACGAAACCCCCAAATCCGCCAAAATGCCATCGACCGGAATAGCATCGTAAAAACGAAGAAAACGCTTTAAAAACCGAAAGTTTTCGTTGATAAAAATCAAACGTTCATCATCGGGTAGATGGGGTATTACATCAGCATCCTGATCGAATACCAATAGTCGCCCTTTGCCCATACGGCTGAGAATTTCTCGAGTATGTCCACCTCCGCCAAAGGTTACATCTACCCAAACCTCTCCCTTTACCTCAAGTAGGGCATCAACACTTTCTTTCAATAAAACAGGCGAATGATAGAACATAGTATGATTGAATCAGCCATTGATTGAACCGGAAGAATTACCCATCACCTTGCGGGCAAGTTCAGCGAACGCTTCGGGCGATACGCTGCCAACGGTATTTTCGTATGCTTCTTTATCCCATATCTCTAATACATTCAACCGGGAGGCAACCACAACATCTTTGGTTATACCTGCATAGCTGAGTAAATCCTTTGTTATGAGGATGCGCCCTGTGGCATCCATTTCTACCGGTTTACTGCCAGCCATGAAAAGCCGAATGAAAGCCAGATTATCGGGATTGTACCTATTAAGCTGATTAATCTTTTCAAGCTCCATATCCCACTCACTTTTAGGGAAGAGCTCAAGGCACTTCGAAAATATGCTTCTGCGGAGCACAAATTCCTCAGATCCCTCTCCTGTAAGCTGCCTACGCAGGCTTACCGGGAGCTGGATCCTTCCCTTGCCATCAAGCGTGCATTCGTGCGTTCCGGTGAACTTCAACATATTGATTTAAGTGCCTGTACGAAAATACGATAATTTGCCCCACTTTGTTGCACAAAATTGCATTTTTTTCCACCAAATTCTACACCTTGTTAATAACTTTTTTTTGCACAACTCTACTAAACATCTTACAAACAAGCACCTGCAAGGCTTCCACCACTCCTAAACATTTTTTTAGCCTTGTGGAAAAATAGAAGCCCTTTGGCCCTTCAATGAATTTTACAAGTAAATTTGCGCCCAGCTCCAAGGAATAGCCCGTAACATGGACAAAACAGAAATCAAAAAATTCGTAGATGTAGAGCAGGTAATTCGCAACAAAAGCGAGAGACTTCATCGATTGACCCCCAAATTTGTCATCAATTGGCTTAGGCGGATTGTGCATGAAGACGAAGTGAACTACATTCTAAGCAAATACGAACATTTGGAAGGATTGCCCTTTATCGAAGCTACGCTCAACGAATTGGGCTTAAAAGTTGAACCCCTGGGCTATCTCGATTGGGCCCCACAGGGTCGCTACATATTTGTAGCCAATCACCCACTAGGTGGTATGGATGGATTGGCATTGATGATGGTTGTTGGTCGTCGATCACCCAATATTGTATTTCCGGTGAATGACATTCTATTGGCTATTCCCAATACAAAAAGTCTTTTTGTTCCTATCAATAAGCATGGAAGGAATCCACACCTTGTAAAACAGTTGGATGAAACCTTTGCAGGCGACCGCACTTTGCTTTATTTTCCTGCTGGTTTGTGTTCCCGACGACAGGGAGGCCGTATTATTGACCTTGAATGGAAAAAAACTTTTGTAACCAAAGCAAGACTACACCATCGAGACATCATTCCTGTTCACGCCCAAGGCAGCAACTCAAATTTCTTTTATCACTTAGCTAACCTTCGTAAAGCTTTAGGCATCAAATTCAACATTGAGATGTTATTCTTGGTAGACGAAATGGCAAAGCAAAAAGGTAAGACGCTAACCCTTCGGTTTGGAAAACCCATCCCCTACACAATCCTTGACCATCGGTATACCGATAGTCAATGGGCCGCACGCATTAAAAATCACGTTTATAAGCTTGCAAAAAACCCTGATGCCGTATTTGAACCCTAAATTTGCAAACGGAAAAGAAGATTTCTATGGAAATGCAGCCTATCATCCCCCCCGTTGACCGCGAATTATTGGAAAGAGAACTTACAGAATCGAAATTCCTAAGAAATACCAATTATGGCAATCGTCAGATTTTTATCGTAACCCACCACGATTCGCCTAATGTGATGCGAGAAATTGGTAGGTTACGAGAGATATCATTCCGCGACGCTGGAGGGGGCACAGGCAAAGAACTTGATATTGACATCTACGACACGGCTAAAATTCCATTCAAACAACTGATTGTGTGGGATCCAGATGACGAAGAAATTATAGGAGGATACCGTTTCATACATATGGCCGATCTACCTTACCTACCTGATGGGCAGCCCGATTCGCCCACGGCCCATCTATTCCATTTTTCCAAAAAGTTTCTGAAAGATTACATCCCGCACACCATCGAGCTGGGGCGTTCTTTCGTTCAGCCTGCTTACCAGGCTTCTTTTAATATTCGTAAAGGTATGTTCTCGCTCGATAACCTCTGGGACGGACTGGGAGCATTAGTCGTTGAATATCCCAGTGTTCATTACTTCTTTGGGAAAATGACCATGTACACCCAATACCATCGCACAGCTCGCGATATTCTCTTATACTTCCTCAAAAACTTCTTTCCCGACAATGAAAATTTAGTATGGCCTCATCCCGAATTGGAAGTAAAATGTGCAGAATGCGATCATGCCACATTGTTTACAGGTATCAGTTATGAAGAAAATTACAAAATCTTAAATCAGGCCATTCGCAAATATGGAGAAAACATTCCGCCCCTGGTTAATGCCTATATGAACTTATCGCCAACTATGCGATTTTTTGGCACGGCTCGCAATCATGAATTTGGTGAAGTTGAAGAATCGGGTATATTAATAACTATACGTGATGTGTATGAGAAAAAAAAGCAACGACATCTGGCTACCTATGTCCCTAAATTTAAACTGCCCAAATTAAATCTGAGAATTAGAAGGAAGTCGCATGATAACCATTCGTGAAGCCCAATTTATAAAAAGCAGCACCCAGGCCGCTCAGTGCCCCCCACCTATATTCCCCGAATACGCCTTTGCCGGCCGATCGAATGTGGGTAAATCCACGCTTATCAATATGCTAACTGGACGCAAGGGACTTGCCAAAACCTCGTCCACTCCAGGGAAAACCGTCACAATTAATCATTTCTTAATAGATAATGCATGGTATCTGGCCGACTTGCCGGGTTACGGCTATGCCAAAATTTCCAAGGCAGATCGCCAACAACTTCATATCATGATTAATGACTACCTGCTCAATCGACCCAACCTGATGAACACCTTTGTGCTGATTGATGCTCGTATCCCTCCTCAGGCCATAGATATTGAATTCATCAATGCTTTAGGAGAAAATGGTTTTCCCTTTACAATCCTCTTCACTAAAACAGAAAAACTAGGCCCTGTGGCCCTTCAAAAAGCCATGGACGCTTTTTTCGACAAATTAAAAGACCATTGGGAAGAATTACCCGGACATATTGCAACCTCGGGCCTAACACGTGCAGGCAAAGAAGAAATTCTAACGTTCATCCATCAAACCAACAAAATTTTTAAACCTATACCGAAAAAAAACCCGGGCCTATAACCCGGGTTTTTCAGTTTCTATTCCTTGCCATTAACCGTAGGTTTAAGCTCTATTAAGAGCTGATCTTTTTTTACTACATCTCCCTTTTTAACATGTACCTTCTTTACCGTGCCGTCAAAAGGAGCTAGGATCTGATTGTTCATTTTCATAGCCACCAAAATGAGGAGTTTCTGGCCAGCCACCACTTTTTGACGATCTTTCACAAACACTTCGGCAATGTTGCCTGGAATAAAAGCCGTAAGCTGATTCGGATTAACCAACGAGTAAGGCTTTTTGCGTTTGTATTTCTCGCTCAGAGTGGTTTTAAAAGTCGACCCATCAACTGTCACCTCAATCAATTCATCGATTAAAACCGGCTGAGGCTCAATGACGTTTGGGGTATTATTTTGTTCCATGGTTTGGGGGATTTGGTTTCTGGAAAAACAACTTTAGAAAGGAGGAATTCCGTGTTTTTTCTTGGGCAACGATTCCGATTTATTCATTGATATCTCAATGGCATGGCTGATAAAATGCCGAGTTTCGGCAGGTTCAATGACTGCGTCTACATAGCCATATGCTGCCGCAACATAGGGGTTGGCGAACTTATCCTTGTATTCTTCAATTTTTTTCTTGCGCATCTCTTCAGGATTTTCTGCTTCCATAATTTCTTTACGGAAAATAATATTGGCGGCACCTTCAGGCCCCATAACAGCTATTTCGGCTGTAGGCCAGGCAAACACAAAATCGGCCTTGAGATGGTGTGAACACATGGCAATGTAGCCCCCTCCATATGCTTTTCGCAAGATGACGGTTATCTTGGGTACTGTGGCTTCGCTATAAGCATAAAGCACCTTGGCTCCATGGCGAATGACCCCTGCATGCTCCTGGTCGATACCGGGCAAGTAGCCGGGCAGATCAACCAGTGTGACCAAAGGAATGTTAAAAGCGTCGCAAAAACGAATAAAACGTGCAGCTTTATCCGAACTGTCCACATCGAGCACACCGGCAAGCACCATGGGCTGATTGGCTATGATGCCCACACTTTGTCCTGAGATACGAGCAAATCCTATTACAATGTTTGGAGCAAACAATTCTTGTACTTCAAGAAACTCAGAGTCATCCACAAGGGCCTTAATAATATTTCGTACATCGTAGGGTTCAGTGGGATCTACGGGAATAATATCATCAACCTTATACTGTCGCTTGGGTGGTTTTTTGGGGAAGGGTTTGGCTTTGTTTTCGTTATTCCAGGGGATAAAACTCATGAGTTGCTTGATTTGCTCGAAGCATTCTTCTTCGCTTCGGGCATAGAAATGTGCGTTACCCGTTATCTGGGCTTGAACCTTAGCGCCTCCCAAATCTTCTTTCGATATTTCTTCACCCAGCACGGTTTTAATAACCTCAGGGCCAGTGATAAACATCTGGCTGATTTTGTCTACTACAAAAACAAAATCGGTAAGGGCAGGCGAATATACTGCTCCACCGGCGCATGGACCAAGTATAACTGAAATTTGTGGAATAACGCCCGAGGCCATCGTATTCCGGTAAAAAATGTCGCCGTAGCCCGCAAGGGCATTCACACCCTCCTGTATACGAGCACCGCCCGAATCATTAATCCCAATAATAGGTACTTTGAGTTTCATGGCATGATCCATGATCTTGGTAATCTTCTTGGCATGAGCGTATCCCAACGATCCGCCGGCTACCGTGAAGTCTTGGGCATAAATACAAACCGGGTAACCATTGATAGTTCCCGTTCCTGTGATTACTCCATCGCCAGGCAAAAACTTCTTATCCATATCAAAGTCTTTCCCTGCATGGGCAACAAACAAATCATATTCGTGAAACGACTTAGGGTCGAGCAAGGCCAATATTCTTTCCCTGGCCGTAAGTTTACCTTTTGCTTTCTGACTTTCAATGGCTTTTTGCCCACCTCCCTGCGATGCTTCTCGCATTCGACGCTTGAGGTCGGCAATCTTTTGACTAAGTGTCATACCAGTTATTTTGGTTAGTGTGTGAGGAGTTATTCAAGAAAATTGCCAAAGGAGGGCAAAGTTAACCCAAAATTTTCCCCTGTCAACGCCCTTTATTTCTGTTGAACTGACCTTTTCATGCTTTATTGTTTGGAAGTGTGATATTTACAATGACTATATATCTTTGTTAAAAAAAGTTAAAGATAAATATTTAACATTTACGCAAGCATTTCCTTAACAAACTACCCGTGAATGAATGTTTTACACTCGACGAATCCAGGCTTATCTTTAAAACTGAAGGTAAAATTAGATCGATACCGATCATATTCATCCCTTTGCCTGTACCCCAAAATACGTCCATGGCACAGCTTATACACCTGTGCGAGCATCACCCTTCCATCCATCCCACCCGCTTACAACCATAGTGAATAACAATAAATGCATCGACGGTGCTTTCATCGACTACTAGCCTTCTTGGCTCATCGACCATGTCTATCACCTTGGGGTTCAAGCATTCCCCAAAAAATAAGAGACAAGCGCTAAGTCTGTTTTTGGGGTCTCTTGGGAATCATATCGGCAATCAAGTAACCCACCAATCCACCCCACAGCATACTCATCCAGGGATTGCTGGTTATAGGACAGCTGCCCGAATTGCAACCGACTTTGATGTAATAAAGATAACCTCCACCGATTCCCAACAAAATCCCTATTCCTCGTAGAATGAAGGGTAAACTAAGCCTCGTTAAGATTTTATTATTGTCTGCTTTCATAACTCAAATAACTTTGCAAAGTTAAGTCTTTTTGAATATTTAACTTATTAAATATTTAATAGTCGGGGGGAATGCCTACTTTTGTCATGCGTATGAACCACATGCAACCCAAAAGCATCCTATTGATTTTAAATACTCTCAGCGAGCTGGAAGAGCACTTAAACAGTCTTACAAATGAACGTTTTTTTGTATTGTGTGATTCCAATACTTGGAGGGAATGTTTTCCTCGTATTGCCTCGGGGTTTTCCAACAGGCAATGTCATATTCATATTATACCCCCCGGCGAGATTCATAAACAGGCAGACACTTTATGGGATATTTTGAGGAATATGGCCCTGGAAGGTCTTCAAAAAAGCGATCTGGTAGTCAATCTGGGAGGTGGCACTATTAGCGACATAGGTGGGCTGGCGTCAGCACTTTATCAAAGAGGCTTACCTTATATCAACCTGCCTACTACCCTTCTAGCGATGGCCGATGCAGCTCATGGAGGCAAAACTGCCATCGATTTCATGGGGATCAAAAACCTTGTGGGGACCTTCTGGTTTCCTCAACAAACCATCATCTTTCCGGAATTTCTAAGAACGCTTCCTCAGAGGGAACTAAAAGCAGGCTATGTAGAAGTATTAAAACAGGCACTTCTTGCGGGTAAAAGAGCCTGGGCGCAAGCCTCAACGATTGGGCCAGAGCAAATAACTCAAAATCCACAAATTATTTGTAGAGCTGCAGAGCTCAAAATGAAGATTGTAAAACAAGATCCCACCGATAGGGGAATCCGACAGATTTTGAATTTAGGTCATACACTGGGACACGCGATAGAGGCCTGGTCGCTTACCCATCCCTTAGGGCCTATGCTGCATGGAGAAGCCGTGGCACTGGGTATGATGGCCGAGCTTCGTCTTTCTGCTCTGTATGCTGGACTTGATGAAGACTTTGCCCAACAAGCTAGCAGAGTATTCAGCAGATTTATCCACTCCCCCTTTCCCACTATAAGCGACATCGACCAAATACAAAATTTTATGCGTTACGACAAAAAAAATCGTAACGCCTCTATCCGTTTCAGTTTATTAGCCAAACCAGGAAAAGCCTACATTGGTGTATCGATTGCAGAGAAGAAAATTCGTAATGTTCTGGAAGAAATTTTATCAGGCATTCATAACCCATGAATTACCTTTTACTGGAGAAAAATGAGCCATTGCAAGGGGGCCCTATTCCTTTACCTGGTTCGAAAAGCATAAGTAATCGTCTGCTTCTTATGCAAGCCCTTTCATTAAAGCCGTTTCAAATCAGCAATTTGTCACGGGCAGCAGACACCCTAATCATGGCAAAGGCACTCTACGACACAAAGGCAGGGAAATTGGAAATTGATGCTGGGGAAGCCGGCACTGTAGCTCGTTTTCTTGCGGCCTACCTCGCGCTGCTGGGTGAGTTTCATATCCTTAAAGGTTCACCTCGGCTCCAGGAAAGACCTATGGCCCCTCTGGTTGAAGCATTGCGCAAGCTAGGTGCCCAAATCACCTATTTAGGAAAAGAAGGCCATCTGCCTTTGAAATTTGAGGGGGGCAAACTTTATTCAAAACACTTGGAGGTGTCAGCAAGTTGGAGCAGTCAATTTTTCTCGGCTTTGTTAATGATCGCGCCCCTTTTACCCGATGGATTGACGCTCAAAGCCGATGCGCAACCTGTTTCATCTCCCTATATAAATATGACCCTGGGGTTGATGAGGCAAGGCGGCATAGAATTTCAAAGCAAACCCGATGAGTGGACTATTTTTCCCGGAAGATATTCGTTCTCAGAGAATTTAGTAGTAGAGTCCGACTGGAGTGCAGCAGCTCCCTGGATGGTTTTTAGCCTCCTGGGAGCCCCCATCCGGCTTCATCTCCATGGGCTCTATCCCCAGTCTCTGCAAGGAGATAGCAAGGGTCTACACTTCTTTCAATCCACTGAATACCAAACATTTTTCGATGAAACTGGACTCCATATAGAAACGCACCCAGGTTGCAGCTTACCCTCAAACCTTGAATACGACTTTTCATCAACACCTGACCTCGCTTTATCGTTTATAGCTGCAGCTGCCGCTAGAGGATGTCGTGGGAAATTTAGTGGTCTGCAAACCCTTAGCCATAAAGAATCAGACCGTTTTCGTGCACTTATCAATGAACTTTCAGGCTTTGGATTCGAAGCTACAGCCATTACCAACCATACACTTCTGCTAAAAGGTCAATTTATAAACAAAATTCCATCGTATGTAAAGACCTACAACGATCACAGGATGGCCATGGCCTTTGCCCCGTGGGTATTACTAACGCAGAGGCTATGCATTGAAAATCCCCTCGTGGTATCAAAATCATATCCCGACTTCTGGAATCACTTATCCGAAAGAGGCATTACCTTAACCTTTTACGATACGCCACCTTCAATTTAAGTAAAATCAATACCTTTGCATACCCTATTGAATCTCAAATGACTGTTAATATTTTCATACCTTGTTTTATTGACCAGCTGTTTCCTGACACCGCGCGCAACCTGATAAAAATCCTTGAAAGGCTTGATATTTCGATTCAATACAATCCCCGACATACGTGCTGTGGGCAAATGGCCTTTAACAGCGGATTTTGGGATGAAGCCCGCAAAGTGGCCACCAAATTTCTGAAAGATTTTCCCGAAGATATACCTGTGATTACACCTTCCGCTTCATGTGCTGGCTTTGTCAAGAATTATTACCACATTCTATTTCACAACTCGGCTCAGCACAATGAATACAAACAGTTAAAGAAAAACATGTATGAATTTACGGATTTTTTGGTTAATATTTTGAATGTAAGCGATCTAGGGGCTAGTTTCCCTCACAAGGTTACTTATCATAGCTCTTGCGCCAGTCTTCGGGAATATGGTTTGAAAGATGAACCCCTACGCCTGCTTCAAAATGTGAGGGGTATTGAATATATTCCATTACCCCAGGCAGATGTTTGCTGCGGCTTTGGCGGCACGTTTTCCGTAAAATTTGAACCGGTTTCAACGGCCATGGCTGAACAGAAAATTGAAAATGTCTTGAGCACAGGCGCCGAATACATTGTTAGCACTGACACCTCTTGCTTAATGCATTTGCAAGGCTATATCGATAAACATCAAATACCCTTAAAAACCATACACATTGTTGATTTGCTGGCCAGTGGATGGTGATATTTTAAAATATTGATTATCAATAATAAAACAAAAAAGTCAGAGGACTGCCTTGCGTCGTATAAGGCAGCCCTCTGTTTTTTATGAAAAACTTTCTAGTTTATTCGAGTACAAAACCCATTTCGAGGCAATGTTCAGAATCGCCTCCCACAAACACCTTAAATTCACCGGGTTCATGAGTAAAATTCATATGAATATCCCAGAAAGACAAATCGCGGGCTGTAAGTTTAAATGCAACTACTTGTTCTTCACCTGGATTTAAATATACTTTTTTAAAGCCCTTCAGTTCTTTAACCGGCCGTGTTACACTACCCACCAAGTCACGCACATACATTTGTACCGTCTCTTCACCGCTGTATTTTCCCGTGTTCTTAACCTTTACTCTCACCTGCAACGTATCTGAAGCTTTAAGGATTGTTTGACTCAATTGTAGGTCTGAATACTCAAAAGAGGTATAGCTCAAGCCGAATCCAAACGGGAAAAGGGGAGTATTAGGTATATCAAGATACTTTGAGGTGTACTTATTATCAGGATCCATAGGCCGACCAGTATTTTTCATACAGTAATAAATAGGAATTTGGCCAACGTTTCTGGGAAAAGTAACGGGCAGCTTGGCAGAAGGATTGTAATCACCGAAAATAACGTCGGCCACGGCTGGTCCTGCCATAGTTCCAGGGAACCATGCAGCGAGAAGCGCTGTGGTTTGTTCGCTTAGTTTAGTAATTGTAAGTGGACGTCCACTCAAAAGAACGGCAATTACAGGTTTACCAACCGCCATGATGGCATCTGCAAGTTGTTGCTGTACACCCGGAAGTCCCAAATCGCTACGGCTGGCGGCCTCACCACTCATCCAATGAGCCTCACCTATTACTAAAATTACGGCATCGGCCTGCCTCGACTTGTTAACAGCTTCGGCGATATAAAGCGTAGTGTCGTCATGAATGTTACATCCTCTGGCATAAAGAATTTTCGTGCTGGAAGAAACGGCATTCCGAATACCCTCGAGGATAGTAATAGCCTGGGTCCAGTTGCCAGCTGCCGACCACGAACCCAACAATTCTCTTCGATTGTCGGCCAGAGGGCCTATCACAGCAAGGGTTTTGATTTCTTTGGAAAGGGGAAGAATTTGCTTTTCATTTTTCAAAAGCACGATAGATTTTCGCGCCATGTTACGGGCAAAATCTAAATGTTCCTGGGTCATTACCTCATATTTTTCCCGGTTGTTGTCGCAATACAGGTAGGGATTGTCAAAAAGTCCGAGTTTAAACTTGATCCGTAAAATACGACGCACGGCTTCATCCACGGTAGCCATGCTCACCTTGCCTTCCTCAATCGATTTTTTAAGATAGTTATAATAAACTGCCCCTTGCATATCCATGTCAACCCCTGCATTGATTGCTAATTCCCCTGCTTCTTTTTCATTTTTAGCAAAACCGTGGGCAACCATTTCGTTGATCGAGGTGTAATCGGTAACAACAAATCCTTTGAATCCCCATTCATTACGCAAAACATCGGTAAGCAAGAAACGATTGCCCGTGGAAGGTACACCTGCCGTTTCATTGAATGAGGTCATAAAAGTACCTACACCTGCGTCTACTGCAGCTTTAAAAGGAGGAAGATACACTTCACGCAAGGTGCGTTCCGAGATATCCACTGTATGATAATCGCGGCCAGCCTGCGCAGCTCCATAGGCAGCAAAGTGTTTAGCACAAGCTACAAGCGTTTTGGGGTCATCCAGCCGACGCCCCTGAAAACCTTTTACCCGTGCCTCAGCCATGCATTTTCCCAAAAATACGTCTTCCCCTGCCCCTTCAGAAATACGCCCCCACCGGGGATCACGTGCAATATCCACCATGGGAGCAAAAGTCCAGTTAAGACCCTCGGCAGTGGCCTCAATTGCGGCTATTTGCGCAGCTTTCCTTACCATAGCCGTATCCCAACTGGCCGACTCGCCCAAGGAGATAGGAAAAATGGTGCGGTGTCCATGAATAACATCATAGCCAAAAATTAAAGGAATTCCTAATCGGGTTTCCTCTACCGCCATTCGTTGCAATTGTCTTACATAATCAACACCATAGGCATTAAATATAGCCCCTACTTTCCCGGCTTTAATATCTTCTTTATAATTTTCACGGAGAGTAGGACCTGTTACGTCATAATCGCTGGTAAACAGTGTCAGTTGTCCAATTTTTTCCTCAAGGGTCATCAGTTTTAAAACCGAATCCACACGGCGTTCGATCCTTGCTTCATCCTGTTTGCGAGAGGAAATTTTTGAGCAGGCACAGGTAATGATTCCACCCACAATTGCAATGAAAAAAAGATTTTTTATCATAAGATAACTTCATTAAAAATTTAATATCGATAAGGATTTATTTCTTGTGTTGGAGGAACCAGCGATAAAGCGTTGAATCACTATACGCCAGATCCCAGGCATTATGGCCTATACCAGGATAAAGAGTTAGTTTTGCATTGCCCCCAAAAAAGTTGATAGCCTCGACCATTTTTTGTGATTCAGAAGGAGGAATCACAGGATCCACATCACCATGAAAGGCCCAAACCGGTATATTTTTTAGTTTTTGGGCAGTAAGAGGAAACCCTCCTCCGCAAACCGGCGCTATGGCTGCAAACCTCCAAGGATATGAAGCAGCAAGTGCAAAGGTTCCATAACCACCCATGCTTAAGCCCGTGCAATAAATCCGTGTGGTATCGACGGGGTATTTCTCTATGACCTCATTCAATACCGCCATCAAACGCTCATTATCCCAGATTTCTTCCTCTGGACATTGGGGTGTAATAAGTATGAAGGGAAAATCCTCCAGGGTTTCCACGAAACCAGGAGTACCATTCTTTTTAACCAACTCTATATTTGTTCCTCTT
>CALJNV010000192.1 GCA_937981455.1 uncultured Bacteroidales bacterium
TATCTTAGGATGGTCTTCTCGCGTCCCGTCTTCGCTGATATCGCCTCCTCCAATGCTATAAACAACCCATTCGTCTAGCGATTGACCCATATCATTTAAAACTTCGAATTTCATACCGTTGGGATGAATGGGTAAAAAGGTCTCGGGTTTCCAGATGAGGGTTATTTTTTGAGGACCCAATTCGTCGAGAATTGCTTTATCGGTGAGATGCCCCACTCCGGTGGCGGCTAAACTTCCATATAATGTTACTCGATAGGCCTGGGCTTCAGGATGCTTTTTTTTGAATATTGCAGCTGCCTTTCGGGGGCCCATGGTATGGCTGCTTGAAGGGCCAAAACCTATTTTGTAAATTTCTCTAATGGATTCCATATACAAATGAGATGGGTTGAAAAATTGAGCTTCAATAGAAAAAGCATTTATTTTAGGCATACAACAGTTACGCCCTCCCCGCCGGCTTCGGGCAGTTCATCATGAAATTCTGTTACTGTTTCTGTTTCACTGAGGTGCTGGCGAATCAGTGATCGTAAAATGCCATTCCCTTTGCCATGAAGAATTCTTATTTCTTTTATGTTGAGCAATAGGGCTTCATCGAGAAAATGGTCTACACGTCGGAGGGCATCTTCACCCCGCATTCCCCTGAGGTCTATCGTTAATCTAAAACTGTCCAATTTCCTTTGAATATCACCGTTGATCGAATTTCTACGTGTTGGGGTAAGTTTTTTTTGTCGACCGGCATGCTCGAGGTGGGTGGGGCGAGTGGTAAGTTTGATGTTATTAAAAAGAATCACTGCCTCATCCTCGTTTAAACTTATAAGTTCGCCTATGGTATCTATATCTTTAATTCTTACTGTGTCACCAGGCTTCAAGGGACGCTGAGGCTTTTCCACTTCTGGTTGCACAGGGGCTTTCACCAAACTGATGGGTTCAGGTTTCAATTTTTCTTTCTCTTGCTCTAGTTCTTTCTTCTTCTCCTGTAGTTGTTGCCGGGCACGCAGCGTAGCTTCTTTTTCGGCCTGGGCTTTTTTAATTTCTGCAATGGTTTTTTCTATCAACCGGTTGGTTTGCCTTAGCAACTCCGTAGCCTCTTCACGAGCTTGGCGTAAAATATCTTTTTTGTTTATTTCCAGTTTGTTGTATAGATCTTGATATTTTTTTAGTGCTTGTGAAAGCAATTCGTCGGCCAATTCGAGTTCTTTCCGTTTTTTGTCGAGCTCTTCTTTTTCTATTTCGAGTTGCTGAAGTTGCTGGTCAAACGAAACTTGCTGCATGCCTGCTTTTTCTTCGGCTACACGTATTACTTCCTCTGGTAAACCCATCTGGGCTGCTATTTCGAAAGCGAAAGAGGAACCAGGTCTGCCGGTTTGAAGGCGATACAGAGGCCTCATGGTTCGAAGGTCGAAAAGCATGGCACCGTTGATGATACCATCCAACTTACCTTGTAAGAGTTTGAGGTTGGCATAGTGTGTAGTGATGATGCCTAAAGCTCCGCTGGAACTGAGTTTTTCAATAACGGCTTCTGCAATGGCTCCGCCTGCGCGAGGTTCGGTACCAGCACCCATTTCATCGATCAAGAATAGAACACCGACTTCGGATTTTTCCAGAAAATGTCGCATGGCTAAAAGATGAGAACTGTAGGTGCTCAGATCATTTTCTATGGATTGCTCATCACCCATGTCGAGCAGGATGCTATGGAAGATGCCCGCTTCCGACCCTTCTTTTACAGGTATAGGTAACCCGCATTGGAGCATATATTGCAATAAAGCGACGGTGCGAAGGGTAACCGATTTACCGCCTGCATTAGGGCCTGAAATGATTAAAATACGGTTTTTCGCGTCGAGGTGAACGTCTTGTGGAATGACTTCACGCCCCTGGGCTTTATGCAATAACCACAACAGCGGATGAACGGCTTTTTGCCAGTTGACCAGAGGTTCGTTTCTTAAGTGAGGAACTATGGCATGGATGCTTAATGAAAATGCGGCTTTAGCTCTGATAAAATCCATGGTTGTGAGGTAAGCATACGCTGCCAGTAGATCCGAAGAATGTGGACGTATTGTGTCGGCCAAAGAAGTCAGTATCCGAATAAGTTCTTGCTTTTCTTGCACACGAAGCTCGGCTACTTCGTTGTTAAGTTCAAAAACTTCATCGGGTTCTACAAACAGGGTCTGACCTGTGGCCGAGGTATCATGAATAAAACCTCGCAAGCGTTTTTTTCCACCGGCTGGGATGGGTATCACCAGGCGACCATTGCGAAGGGTTATTTCAGCCTCTTCTGCAGTGATTTTTTCTTTTTTGGCTTCTTTTAAAATTTCTTCAATACGGCGAGCGGCCCGACTCTCCATTTTTTTTATTTCTTGTCGAATGCGCAAAAGTTCAGGTGAAGCATCGTCCCTGATTTCACCCCTTTCGTCAAGTATTTTATCTAGTTGAGAGATGATTCCGGGCTCTATTTTTATGGTTTCACTTAATTTTTTAAGTTCAGGGTATCCAACCGCTTTGTCTCGATGGAAAAAGGCTAACAATCGCTGAATGGACAGGAGGGAAACCCTGAAGTCGCCCAGTAAGTTGGGATCGAAAAAAGTACCCGCAGGTCTTAGACGATGAATTTCGGCGCTTAAATTAAAATAATCTGAGGCCGGAAAACCGGTCTCGAATTTAAGAATGTTCATCATTTCGTCCGCAAGGGCCAATTGCTTTTTGATGTCCTCGTACGAAGTACTAAACATCATATTTTGAGCCTTGTGGCGGCCAGCATCACTCAAACAATAACCGGCTACTAAGTTTCTTATTTCGTCAAATCCGGCTTTTTGTTCAAATCCCTGAGGGTATATCAATATCTCTTGTGCTTTGTTTTTTTTCGGGTGCAAAGATACATCACCCGACTTCATATCGAGGAAAATTCACTGCCATCGCAGAGGTGTTCCCGAGAAATTAAAATGGGAAATTTGTTTAACGCAGCGCGATGTTTTGGAAAACTGTCGACGATTTCATTAGGTAATCGATGTACTGTGCTCTTTTGTAAACAAAGGGGTCTCGGGTGTTTTTTAAAGAGAGTTTTCCTTTAAAATCTTCAATCTTGGTGTACCCTTTGCTATTCATCCAGTCGCTTACGCCATTGATCAAAGAGGTGATGTGATTGATACCATTTTTGTATAATGTAGAGACCACCTGCACGCAATCTGCCCCTGCCAACAGCATTTTTATGACCTCTTGGGCATTATATATTCCCCTGGAGGCGCAAAGACTTGCATTGAGGTTGCCATACAGCAATCCAGCAAATCGTAGAGTAAGTCGATAATCGCCTTCGGGACTAAGGTTGTATGGTGTGATATGCTTTTCTTCTTGAATATCAATATCTGTATGAAAAAATCGGTTAAAGAATACCATTCCATTGGCGCCACTCTCTGCCATGCGTCGAAGATTTCCGAGAGGATTGGTGTAGAAGGGGCTCACTTTCACCGCAACGGGTATGTGAATGGCTTTTTTAACCTCTTCAATGGTTTGCAATTGCGTGTCGATGATTTCCTTGGAAGTGTCTCCAAATTTTTGGGGCACATGATAGAAATTGAGTTCAAGACCGGCAACTCCTGTTTGTGCGAGCCGCTCAGCCCATTCAGGCCAGGTTTTGGGATTCACTGCATTGAGACTGGCGAATACAGGAATACTGACTGACTTTACCGCTTTTTCCAGTTCAATAACATAGGCTTCAGCCCCTGAAAGCTCAAGGTGAGGGAATATTCGTAGCATTTCGGCATGTCTCTCACTGTAGGGCTCGATGATTTGGCTAAATTCATAATTTTCAAGCTCAATTTGTTCTTCAAAGAGGGTTTTAAAGACAATAGCCGCAACGCCCGCGTCTTCCATTTTTTTAAGATTGCGAATATCTGAGCAAAGATTTGAAGCCCCAGCTATTATAGGATTTTTAAGGGGTATTCCCATGAAATGGGTCGAAAGGTCGGTCATGGTTTTGTTTTTTTACGGTTTCTTTAACACAAACGTTTGCAGAGGTGGAATTGTTTGCTGAAATGCTTAAATTTTAACTTCTGAAAGAACTTTTTTATAATGTTTCTAAATAGGATATTATAACAAATAGGTTTGAAAATCAGGCTTTGCATACCATAAAACTTCCTACCTTTGCACGATTTTTTAAAGAGCTTGAAACCTATTGCGATAATATCGATAAAAATCAAAAAAATGGAAAAAAAGAAAAAGTTCATTACATGCGACGGTAATATGGCAGCTGCGCATGTAGCTTACATGTTTAGTGAAGTGGCTGCAATCTATCCCATAACACCATCGAGCACCATGGCAGAATATGTGGATGAGTGGGCAGCTTTTGGGAAGAAAAATATTTTTGGAGAAACGGTAAAGGTTGTAGAGATGCAATCAGAAGCCGGAGCAGCGGGTGCCGTGCATGGTTCGTTGCAAAGCGGTGCCCTTACCACTACATTTACTGCGTCGCAAGGATTGTTGTTGATGATTCCAAACATGTATAAGATAGCCGGTGAGTTACTTCCTGGTGTATTTCATGTGAGTGCCCGCACAGTAGCTTCGCATGCACTTTCCATCTTTGGCGACCACAGTGACGTAATGGCAACTCGTCAAACAGGTTTTGCACTGCTGGCAAGTGGTAGTGTCCAGGAAATTATGGACATTGCTCCTGTAGCACACCTGGCGGCTCTACAATGCAGGGTACCTTTCCTGCACTTTTTCGATGGCTTTAGAACCAGTCATGAAATTCAAAAAATTGAATCAATTGACAATGAAGACATTAAGCCTCTTGTGGATTGGGAAGCAATAGAAGCCTTTCGCAATCGTGCGCTGAATCCGGAACATCCTGTAACCCGGGGTACGGCCCAAAATCCAGATATTTTCTTCCAGGCTCGCGAGGCTAGCAATCCATACTATGATGCAGTACCCGATAGGGTTGATGCCTACATGGAAAAAATGGCAGAAATTACCGGTCGCCGCTATCGACCTTTCGATTACTATGGAGCACCCGATGCCGAGCACATTATTGTGGCCATGGGGTCGGTAACTGAGACCATCCGTGAAGTGATTGATCATAAACTTAAGCAGGGTGAAAAGGTGGGGCTGATTGCTGTTCATCTTTACCGCCCCTTTTCCAGCAAATACTTCTTCAATGTTTTACCTAAAACCGTAAAGCGGATCGCCGTTCTCGATCGTACCAAGGAGCCCGGCGCCGAAGGCGAACCCCTCTATCTCGATGTGCGCAGTATGTTCTTTGGGAGGGAGAATGCCCCTCTTATCGTTGGCGGCCGCTACGGCTTGAGTTCGAAAGATACCACTCCGTCTCAAATTCTTGCCGTTTACGACAACTTAAAAATGAACCAACCCAAGGACGGATTTACCATAGGTATTGTGGACGATGTTACTTTTAAATCGTTGCCCATATACCCCGAAGTTAGTTTCTGCCCTGAAGGTACCTATGAGGCTAAGTTCTATGGATTGGGATCCGATGGTACCGTGGGAGCTAATAAAAACACCATTAAAATTATTGGCGAAGAAACTGACCTTTATTGTCAGGCTTATTTTGCTTACGACTCCAAGAAATCGGGCGGATTTACTGCTTCGCACCTACGTTTTGGAAAATATCCCATTCGCTCTACCTATTTAGTAACTACCCCCGACTTTGTGGCATGTCACGTACCGGCTTATTTAAACAAGTACGACATGCTTAAAGGCCTCAAAAAAGGCGGCACCTTCTTGCTCAATTCTATTTGGGATCCTGAAGAAACCCAGCGTCGTCTTCCCGATTCCATGAAAAAATATCTGGCCGAAAACCAGATCAATTTCTATATCATCAATGCAACCCAAATCGCTGAAGAAATAGGATTGGGACATCGCACCAATACCATCATGCAAAGTGCCTTTTTTAAAGTATCCAATGTAATTCCTTACGAACTGGCAGTTCAGAAGATGAAAGAAATGATCAAGAAATCCTATGGCCGCCAGGGTGAGGTTGTAGTAAACATGAACTATGCCGCTGTAGATCGTGGGGGAGAAGTGATTAAAGTGGAAATTCCAGCTGCATGGGCAAATCTTGCTGTACAAGAGCCTTTGGAAGATACAGACGTTCCCGAATTTATACGTAAAGTTGTAGAACCCATTAATGCGCAGAAAGGGGACGATTTACCCGTGAGTGCGTTTGTAAATCGCGAAGATGGGACCTTCCCGGCAGGGACTACAAAATACGAAAAACGTGGGATTGCCGTCAATGTTCCCGAATGGCAACCCGAAAACTGCATCCAATGTAACCAGTGTGCTTATGTTTGTCCTCATGCAGCTATACGCCCCTTCTTACTCACCGAGGAAGAGGTGAAAAACGCACCTGAAGGCACGCAAGTAATCAAAGCTGTGGGCAAGGGGCTTGAGGGTATTAGCTTCAAAATCCAGGTTAGTGTGCTCGACTGCACCGGCTGCGGCAACTGCGCCGATGTATGCCCGGCCAAGACCAAAGCCCTGGTAATGAAACCCCTCGAAACCCAACAAGCCGAAATCGAGCGCTGGGAATACATGGACAAAAAAGTGGGCTACAAGGAACAATTTTTCGATAAAACGAAAAACGTTAAAAATAGCCAGTTTGCTCAGCCTTTGTTTGAGTTTTCCGGGGCCTGCGCGGGTTGTGGCGAAACGCCCTACATCAAACTCATAACCCAACTGTATGGTGAAAGAATGGTTGTAGCCAATGCTACAGGTTGCTCTTCCATTTATGGGGGATCGGCGCCAAGTACACCCTACACTTTCAATTATGAATCGGGGAGAGGTGTAGCCTGGGCCAATTCATTGTTTGAAGACAATGCTGAATACGGCTTTGGTATCGCTATGGGTATCAATAAGCTGCGCGAACGTCTGGCCCTGCGTATGAAGCAGGCCATGGAAAATGGCATCAGCGCCGAACTAAAAGAAGCTTACCAGGCCTGGATCGATGGAAAAGACAGCTACGATAAATCTACCGAAGCTACGCGTAGGCTCTTGCCTTTACTGGAAAAAGCCGATGATGAGTTCTCGAAAGAAATTTACAAACTTCGGCATTATTTAGAAAAGAAGTCCATCTGGGTCATTGGCGGTGATGGATGGGCTTATGATATAGGTTTTGGCGGCCTCGACCATGTGATTGCATCGGGCGAAGATATCAACTTGTTGGTGCTCGATACCGAAGTATATTCCAACACAGGTGGACAGGCTTCGAAATCAACACCTACGGCTGCTGTAGCTAAGTTTGCAGCTTCGGGTAAACGTGTTCGGAAGAAAGATTTGGGGCAAATGGCTATGTCGTATGGCTATGTGTATGTAGCTCAAGTAGCTATGGGGGCCAACCAAGCTCAATACCTGAAGGCCATTCGTGAAGCCGCAGAATATCCCGGACCTTCGCTTATTATTGCCTATTCACCCTGCATCAACCATGGTTTGCGCAATGGTATGGGTAAATCGCAGGAGCAGGAAGCCCTTGCAGTGGACTGCGGCTATTTCACCCTCTACCGCTACAATCCTTTGCTGGAAGCCGAAGGCAAGAACCCCTTCCAGCTCGACAGCAAGGAACCTGATTTCTCCAAATTCAAAGATTTCCTTAATAGCGAAGTCCGTTTTACCGCCTTGAAAAAGTCTTTCCCAGCTGAAGCTAATCAGCTCTTCGAAGCTGCCGAACAAGATGCCCGCTGGCGCTATCAAAAATACCTCCGACTCGCAAAAATGAATTTTGGCGAGTAGTTTGATATTGATAAAGATTCATTAAATCTATGAGTTAGCCTGTCAGGATTATAACTTCCTGGCAGGCTTTGCTTCGATTCCTCTTATAACTTGAGTAGCTTTTAATCCCAGTTCATGGGGCTTTTGTTTGAAGTGATACGTTATTATCGCAAGCATGGCTGGGTTATAAAGGGTTTAAGTTTACCTCGCTAAAGGAAAAATTGTTTTACTCCGGTTTGAAGTTGTATTTTATCTTACGTTTTATGAAAAATTTCTTCGTATCTGTTATCATTGCAGCGTACCTGTTGCTGGGAGGGGTTGCCCTGTTAAGTTTAAACGCTTGTGGCAAGAGAGATAATCCTGATTTGCCCCCAGGCAATACCCACACCTCGTCATGGGTACAAGTATGGCTTACAAAGGGCGATAAATCTGTTCTTTTTACACGTCAGGGCGACCTTCGCATTACTTCGACCAGTAATGTCGGTGGTCCAGTGGTGGTGGTAGATACCTCTGATCGATTTCAGGAAATTGAGGGTTATGGAGCTGCACTTACAGGCTCTTCGGCATATCTGATTCACCGCGCACTCGATGTCACC
The DNA here is from genome assembly GCA_937981455.1 of uncultured Bacteroidales bacterium. Taxonomy (GTDB): domain Bacteria; phylum Bacteroidota; class Bacteroidia; order Bacteroidales; family TTA-H9; genus UBA2030. The sequence continues at coordinate 8,304 of CALJNV010000192.1, forward strand.
CAACGTCAAATTCTTTTGCGACAACTTTTCGACGCCCAACAAGGTATTGGTCTCTCGTATTTGCGGCTCACCATGGGGGCTTCCGATTTTTCTTTATCCGACTATACCTACAATGACCTTCCTGCTGGCGAAACCGACCCCAACCTTCAAAAATTTACCCTCTCACGCGATACCGAAGATGTAATTCCCGTGCTGAAAGATATTGTTGCCCTTGATCCCGAAATTAAGCTCATGGGTTCTCCTTGGAGTCCACCAGCCTGGATGAAGACCCATGGAAGTTTAAAAGGTGGGCAATTGAAGCCTGAATTTTTTTCAGTTTATGCTAGATATTTCGTGAGGTATATTCAGCACATGCAAAAAAACGGGATTCGCATCGATGCCATAACTCCTCAAAATGAGCCCTTGTATTCGACAGCCGCTTACCCCTGCATGCAAATGCAATCGATGGATCAAAAGATTTTTATACGCGACCACTTAGGGCCTGCTTTTGAAGAAGCCGATATAAAGACGAAGATCATTATTTATGACCACAATTGGGATCATCCTGAATATGCCCTCACTATACTCAATGATCCAGCTGCGGCTAAGTATATTGCGGGTTCTGCTTTTCATGGCTATGCTGGCGACGTTTCAGCAATGGGTATCGTCTACAATGCCCATCCTGCCAAAGGACTTTATTTTACCGAAATCAGCGGTGGAGATTGGGCGGTCAATTTTTCTGACAACCTCCTGTGGTACATGAAAAACATATTGATAGGAACAGCCCGCAACGGGTCGAAGGTGGCCTTGTTTTGGAATTTGGCTCTCGACCAGAACCATGGCCCCAAAAACAATGGCTGCCAGGATTGCCGTGGGGTACTTACCATCTCGAATGGAGGAGGAAGTATTATTCGCAATGAGGAATATTATGCTCTGGCACATTTCTCTAAGTTTGTCAGGCCAGGCGCCATACGTGTTTACTCAAATCCCGATCAGATGCTTGTCAATATGGATTTTGTTGCCTTTCAAAACACCGACGGCAGCAAAGTTCTGGTAGCAGCCAATTACAATGATTCATCAAAAAACTTTACGATTTGTCAATCTAAAAAGACCTTTTCGTATTCTCTGCCACCTAAATCTGTGGTGACTTTTGTGTGGAATTAATCTGTTGTCTAAAATTCAGGATTAACCTCTTAAAGGCGAATCCTTCAGGGGGGGTTGCGCAATTCTTCATGCCTGAAGTAAATTCTTAACGGTATTGCAGATATAGCGAATCTGTTTTTCTTTAAGCCCTACATAGAACGGCAGTCTGACAATGGAGGCAGCAAAACGTTCTGTGTGGGGTAGACTTTCTGCAGCATGGCGTTGCAGGTAGTAAGGGCTTTGATGTAGAGGCAGATAATGAAACACTGCGTGTATGCCGGCCTTTTTCAATTGATGCAAAAGCTCATTGCGGCGCGAAACTTCGTGAAGGGTAAAATAGAAGAAATTACCATTTACGGTAGCATAAGAAGGTATTTGGGGAAGACCTATCAAACCCTTTTCTTCCAGTGGTTTAAGTTTTTCGTAATAGGACCACCAGACATTTTTTCTCTGTTTCTGAATGAAGGCTGATTTTTTAAGCTGTGCAAAAAGGAAAGCAGCGAGGATGTCGGCAGGGAGGTATGAAGATCCTTCTTCCATCCAGGTGTATGTATCGGTTTCACCTCTCTGAAAAGCTGCTCGGTTGGTTCCTTTCTCCCAAATCATCTCTGCTTTTTTTACCTTCGATGGATCGTTTACAACCAGAAGGCCCCCTTCGCCGGAGATGATGTTTTTGGTTTCGTGAAAGGAGAAGGTAGCCAACTGGCCGAAACTGCCCAGAGGTTTACCTTTGTAATAGGAGTCGAAGGCATGGGCGGCATCTTCAATAAGAACCAGGTTGTGCTTTTGGGCCAGTTGTGTAAATTCATCCATGGGGCAGGCTATGCCGCAGTAGTGCACCAATACGATGGCTTTGGTGCGAGGGGTGATGCGTCGCTGCACGTCGGCCGGATCTAAGTTGGGGATATCGGGCAGGGTATCGGCAAAAATCACCCGGGCCCCTCTGAGGACAAAGGCATTCGCAGTGGATACAAAGGTATAGGAAGGCACAATGACTTCGTCGCCGGGGCCAATATCTGCCAACAAAGCACTCATTTCGAGGGCATCGGTACACGAGGTGGTGAGAAGGGTTTTAGGGAACCCGAATTTTTCTTCGAAATATTGCTGGCAAAGTCGTGTATACCTGCCATTTCCTGCCAGGCTTCCACCCAGGGCGGCCCGCAGAATGGCCAATACTTCTGATGGTCCTACGTAGGGTTTGTTGAAGGGTACTTTCACTTTTTCATGCATTGTGCAGCGAAGGTAAACATTTCGGCGGGTCTGGAAAAGGTTTAATTTCGCCGCATGAATAAGGCCGGTAGAAGTCTTTTGGCTGATATTGTGGGGGTGTTGAGCAGCCATGTGCTTTCCATGCTTGCTGTATTAGGCCTTTCGGTCTTGTTGTCGCGCATATTAGGTCCTGAAGGTTATGGCATTTACACCTCTCTTTTCGCTGTCCCCATGATTGTGCTGGGCCTCGTGCAATTGGGTTTGAGTCGTTCAGCAATATATCACCTTGGAAATCAATTATTCCCGGAAGGAAAAATTATAGCATCTATTTATATCTTATTGATATTTACCTCTTTCGTGGGCCTCTTGTTGACGGCTGCAGGTTATGCCCTTGTGGCTAACCCTCATTTTAAAATTCATTGGATGCTTATCCTTCTGATAAGCATTCCTTTTTTTCTTGGAAATATCTACAATGGGGGGATTTTTATTGGAAGAGAACAAATTTCTGTAGCCAATCGATTGCAATGGATGCCGGTAACATTGAGTCTTTTATTGTCCATAGTACTCGTTGGGGTGTTAGGATGGGGAATTACAGGCGCACTCTTTTCTACTTTTTGTGCCACTGTATTTATTTTCTTTGTGGGCTACACACGCGTGAGGCGAACATTTTTTTTCGAACCTGGCTTATACCCTGAAATTTTGAAGAGCCTGGCAGGTAAGGGATTTGTTTATGCCCTGAATTTCTTGATGCTGCAAATAAATTACAAAGTTGATGTGGTATTGCTCCAACGCATGGTCAAACCTGAGCAAATTGGATTTTATTCTCTTGGGGTCTCTGTCACCGAACAATTGTGGCTTCTGCCCTATGCTGTGGGTATTGTTTTAATGAGCCGAACAGCGAACAGCTCCGATAAAATCCAAATGAGCGAAACAACAAGCCTCATGCTGCGAACTTCGTTCCCAGTTTCTTTGCTGGGTGCCCTGGCATTCATACTACTTACCCCGGTTTTTCTCCCTCTTATTTTCGGGAAAAAGTTTTTGCCTTCTATCTCAGTGGTTCAAACTATTATTCCTGGCATAATTATTTTTATGATTTATAGAATCTTGGAAAGCTTTTATGCCGGTTTCGGAAAGCCCATGCTTAGTGTTAAAATCCTTATTCCTGCAGCCCTCATCAATATACTGTTGAATCTGTGGTGGATTCCTCGATGGGGTATTTTGGGGGCAGCTTGGGCTACCAATGTGAGTTATTCTGTAGCAACATCTATTTTTTTGTGGTTTTTCTTGAAAGACAGTAGATTATCCCTTAAGGACTGCTTTCTTCCCCGCTGGAGCGATGGGCAACGTTTGCTTCGTCGTTTCTACCGCTAAGTATTTTTGGCCGATTCACGATTACCATTTACCGGTTAGTTCCTTCCATTACCCTTTTGTTTAATACACGGATGGGGTATTCGGATAAAATTTGCAATAGAAAAAATTTTTAACACATAGGAAACATTTTAAACAATTTTTTGTTTCTATTGTGGTTTTTGTGTAAAAATTTTTTGATAATGGACTTTGAAGAAAAACACAGGTATTTGATGGATCGTTGTCTGGGGTTGTTTTTTCAATTTGGTGTTCGAAGCCTGGGCATGGACGATATTGCGCAGAAATTGGGGATAAGTAAAAAAACCCTTTATCAGCATTTTTCTAACAAAGAAGACCTGGTGAGGCAGGTGGTGGATTATCTGTCGAGTCGGCATCGCGAAAAATATGATTCTATAACCAGCTTGGAAGGCAATGCTATTGATAAACTCCTCAAGGCCAGTACTATGGCTTGCGAAGAGATGCGATTCTATAACCCGGTCTTAACCTTCGACCTTCATAAATACCATGCGGATATTTTTGAAGGGCATATTGATAAAGAGAAAAAGTACTTTAAAGACAAAATATTAGAAAATTTACTTCAAGGCATACAAGAAGGTCTTTACCGTCCCGAGCTTAATATTGAGTTGGTTGCTACTCTTTACGTAGCCAATCTGGCAGAATTGCATCGACTCGACGAAGTGCTTGCACAAAAAATCACTTACAAAGATATTTTTCAGGTAATGTTCGATAACTACATTCGAGGCATTGGGACCCCCCAAGGTATTGCTTATTATGAAAACGAAATCAAAAAATTAATGAATAATTTCTAACAGTTATGAAGCAAATAAAATCGATTGTATTTTTTTTCATTGTTTTACTCATCATTCAACTAACGGCTAAGCAGATTTCAGCGCAAGATACTTTGCGATTGTCGCTTGAAGAGGCTGTAAAATTTGCCCTTGAGAACAATACCGACATACGCAATTCGCTCCTTGATTTGCGTGCAGCCAACCGCAAAATTTGGGAGACCACGGCCATAGGGCTTCCTCAGGTAAGTGCAAAAGCCCAATACAGCAATATTTTTACAGTGCCACAAATATCTTTTGGTTCCTTTCTCGATCCAGGTTTATTGCCCACCGATCGGCCACTTACAGCACAAGACATAGCCAATGCATATGTGCAGGCCCCTCCTGTAAAACTGGGTGTAAAGGAAAGTACCACTTTCGATCTTACGGTAAGTCAGTTGCTTTTTAATGGAAGTTATATTGTAGGCTTGCAGGCTTCTCGTATTTTTTATCAATTGAGTGAACAAAACCTTCAGCGTACGAGGGTTGAAGTGGCCGCATCCGTGCGCGATAACTATGCCATGCTGCTCGTGGCATCAGAAAATATAAAGATTTTGCGACAAACACGTGAAAATGTGCAAAAATTGCTTGAGGAAACTCGTGAATTCTATCACCAGGGTTTTGTTGAGCAAACCGATGTGGACCAGCTGGAAGTTACCTGGAACAACCTGGGTAATAGTTTAAGGCAGGTTGAGTCGGCTTACGATATAGGCTTGCGCATGCTTAAAATACAATTGGGTATTGAATCTCAAGCCCATCTCATGTTAACCGATAGCTTGCCAGCGCTGATTAACCTGCCGGCCATAGAACAATCGCTCCATGCCTCCTTCGACCCGCAGCGGAGCATCTATTATCAATTGCTCGAAACCCGAGAGCGACTAGCCCGATTAGACCTCAACCGGGAGAAAACCGATTATTTGCCTTCGGTGGCTGCATTTTATAATCATCAAGAAAAAACCAAAAGACCGGAGTTTGATTTTCAACCTAAGGATGTGATTGGCGTGTCGGTGCAGTGGAATCTTTTCAGCAGTGGACAACGCATGGCCCGCATAGCCCAAAAACGTTTGGAACTCGAGAAAACAAGAAATTTAAAAGATTTTCAAACTCGTGCCCTGCAGGTGCAGGCCCGGCAACTGGCCGATCAACTGGCTGTTAAGCGTGAGGCTTATTTCAACAATCAGAAAAACCTCCAACTGGCTCAGCATATTTACGAACGTTCACTTATCAAATATCGGGAAGGGGTGGGTGCAAGCCTCGACCTTACAGTAAATCAGAATCAATATCTTAATGCCCTGTCTGGCTTCTACCAATCACTGTTTGACCTCATTGCTGCACACAACCAGCTGGACAAATTACTTAACAATCTTTTCTTAAACTAACAATTCAAAATTAAAACATATAATACCATGAAAAAGTCTCTTTTTGTTGCTCTTGTGACGCTTATTGCAGTGTCCTGTGGTACATCAGATCCCAAGATGCGCCTCGAAAAACTGATGGCTGAGCGGGAAAAGCTTGATGCCCAGATTTCTGAATTGCGTCGGCAGTTGATTGGCACCGACACATCTATGCTTTTACCTGTTATTTCTGTGGGGATTACAGAGATGCAGCCCCGGGAATTTAAAAGCTACATTGAAGTACAGGGCAAAGTAGATGCCGATGAAAATACTGAAGCGGTTCCTCAGACAGCTGGGGTGGTAGAGGCTATATATGTGAAAGAAGGGGATCGCGTAAGCAAAGGCCAGCTATTGGCCGAACTCGATACTCGTGTTATGCGGCAATCGCTGGAAGAGCTTAAGGTGCAACTCGATTATGCTACCCAACTCTACAACAAGCAGAAAGCCTTGTGGGACAAAAATATAGGTTCTGAAGTTCAGTATCTTACCGCGAAAAATCAGAAAGAAGCCTTGGAACGCAGGGCGGCCACCCTCAAAGACCAAATAGATATGGCCAAAATTAAGGCTCCGGTTGCTGGAACTGTTGAATCGGTGCCCTTCAAGGTAGGTCAAATGATTTCGCCGGGGGTTCCAGGCTCTTCCATTCGGGTGATTAATATGCATAGCGCCAAAGTGGTGGCTGAACTCTCTGAAAAATATGCGCCTTTGATTAAAACAGGCGCCGAGGTGTTGGTTCAAATCCCTGATCTGGGCACCCAGGTACAATCCCAAATTCGTTTTGCCAGCCGTTTTATAGATCCTAATAATCGCACTTTTCGTGTGGAAGCCGGTTTGAGCAGTGCTTCGACCGAATACCGGGCCAATATGATTGTGGTTTTGAAGATTAACGACTATACCCATCCTCGCGCTTTTACGCTACCCCTCAATGTCGTTCAAAAGTCGGCCTCGGGCGATATTGTATGGATTGCAAGTCCGCAGGACAATCGCTATGTAGCGACTACCCGAAAAGTTGAGGTAGGAAAAGTTTATGAAGGATGGGCGGAAATCGTGCATGGTTTGGAAGCAGGCGATAGAGTGATTACCAGTGGCTACTCAGGCCTCAAAGACGGGCAACCTGTGAAATTTTAATCCTTTCTAATGAAGTACACTATGAAAAAACAAATTGAATATTTCAGGGAATTTTTTGCCACCAGCTGGGCCATCGACAATCGCACCAGCATCTATGTGCTTACGGTTATTATATCTGTCATTGGGTTTATGAATTATATTTCCATTCCCAAAGAGCAGTTTCCTGAAGTGGTGATTCCTTATGTGATGGTCAACACGGTATATCCGGGAACTTCTCCGCAGGATATGGAAAATCTGGTCACACGGCCTATCGAAAAGCAGCTCAAGTCCATCAGTGATGTCAAGCGCATTACCAGCAATTCGTTGCAAGACTATTCGAGTATTGTGGTAGAATTTACCACTGATGTTAAACTGGAAGATGCCAAACAGAGGGTTAAAGATGCAGTGGATAAATCGCGCAATGACCTTCCAGGCGATTTACCCGAGGATCCTCAGGTGATGGATATCGATCTATCGGAAATACCCATCATGTTTATCAACCTTGCAGGCAACTACGATCTGGATCGTTTAAAAAAATATGCAGAAATGGCCCAGGATCGCATAGAAACTTTGCCTGAAATAACCCGGGTGGACATAGTGGGTGCTCTCGATCGTGAAATACAGGTGGATGTAGATATGTATAAGATGCAGGCGGCACAGGTTACTTTCAGCGACATCGAACACAGCATCAGTGCCGAGAATCTGGCCCTCTCTGCAGGCTCTGTTACCAATACTGGTTTTCGACGAAACATCAGAATCGATGGTCAGTTGACTTCGGTAGAAACCCTGGCCAATCTTATTATACCTACCTCCAATGGAGGCCACATCTTTCTCAAAGACATTGCCGAAGTGCGCGATGGATTTAAAGAGCAGGAAAGTTTTTCACGCCTTAACGGAAAAAACGTGATCACCTTGAATGTGGTGAAAAAAAGTGGAAGAAATTTACTGGATGCCTCCGACAAGATTAAAGCGATTATTGATAATGAATTGAAAGGCAAATTATTCCCTGCGGATCTGGAGGTTACCCTCACCGGAGATATGTCGCGCTATACCCGAAATACCCTCGAAGAGCTCAACAATACCATACTCATTGGTTTTATCTTGGTGACATTGGTCCTTATGTTTTTCATGGGCTTCAACAATGCTTTCTTCGTAGGCCTGGCAGTACCCCTTTCGATGGCTGTGGCTTATATTGTCATTCCAGGATTTGGCTTCACGCTCAACATGATCGTGATGTTTGCCTTCATATTTGCCCTGGGTATTGTGGTGGATGATGCCATCGTTGTCATTGAAAATACGCACCGCATCCATCGCTTCGAGCCCGACATCAAGAAGGCGGCCAAATGGGCGGCCGGCGAGGTATTTCTGCCTATTCTCTCGGGAACCTTAACCACCCTGGCTCCTTTTGTTCCCCTGGCATTCTGGCCAGGCATCGTGGGCGAATTTATGTACTATCTTCCTGTAGTACTTATCGTTACACTTTTTGCCAGCATGTTTGTGGCTTATATTATAAACCCCGTCTTTGCGGTCTCGTTCATGAAGCATGAATATGATGTAGTGGATTCCAAAACCAACTACCGAAGGCTTTTTATCTGGGCTGCTTTTATTGGCTTGACTGCTGCACTTGCTTTTCTGGGTGGAATGAAAGGAATGGGCAATTTGCTACTTGTTTCCTTGGCTCTGGTGGCCTTTTACCGCTTATTGCTTAAAAAAGCTATTGCCTGGTTCCAAAACAAAGGCTGGCCCTTTGTCATGCGTATTTACGAAAGTCAGCTGCGTTTCTTCCTGAAAAATCATCATGCGTATTATCTGCTGGGGGGATTGATTGTGTTGTTGTTTCTTAGTTTTATCCTGATAGGTATTCGTAGCCCTAAAGTACTTTTCTTCCCTGATAATCAACCCAATAATATATTTGTTTTTATTAAGTTACCCGAAGGAACCGATCAACGGGTCACCGACAGTGCAACCCGTTGCGTTGAAAAACGTGTCATTGCGCAGCTGGGTGAAAATAACCCGCTCATCGAATCCATCATTTCCAACGTAGCTGTGGGTGCTTCCGAAGATGCCTTCGATGGAAGTATTGCCTACAACCGGGGCAAAATAACCATCAATTTTGTTGAATATAAATATAGAAAAGGGCAGAGCACAACGCGCTACCTCGATGAAATACGTTCGGTAGTGAAAGACATACCTGGGGCTGAAATTACTGTAGATAAAAACCGTATGGGCCCTCCTACGGGTAAACCTATTAATATCGAAATTACAGGAGATAATTTGGTAGCCTTGCAGGCTGCGGCCGATAGATTTAAAAATTATCTCGACAGTTTGAATATTCCAGGAATCGAAGAGCTCAAAAGCGACTTTGTGGCCAACACGCCCGAAATTCTCATTCAGATTGATAGGGAAAGGGCCCGACGCGAGGGTTTGTCGACAGGGCAAATTGGTATGGAACTTCGTACAGCTGTATATGGCAAAGAAGCTAGTAAATTTAAGCAGGACGAAGATGAATACCCCATTATGCTGCGCTACGATGAGAATGTTCGTAAAAACATCGATGCTCTTATGAATCTCAGGATTACTTACCGCGATATGGTAACCGGCCGATTGCGTAGTATACCCCTGAGCGCGGTGGCAAGTGTGAAATACAACGACGCTTATGCCAGCATTAAACGCAAAGATTTGAAGCGAATTATAACCCTTTCGTCGAATGTGCTAACAGGCTATAGCTCCAACGACATTGTTCCACGTATCAAGAACATTGCTGCTACTTTTCCCCTCCCCGAAGGCATCACTATCAAGCTTACTGGTGAACAGGAAGACCAGGCCGAAACTTCTGCCTTCTTGGGTAAGGCCATGCTTATCGCTCTATTGATGATCTTCTTTATCCTTATCACCCAGTTCAATTCTTTTAGCAAGAGCCTCATCATTTTGAGTGAAGTGCTTTTTAGTGTGATTGGTGTACTGCTGGGGATCGTAATTTTTAATATGGATATCGTTATTATCATGACTGGATTGGGCATAGTAGCCTTGGGGGGTATTGTTGTGCGAAATGGGATTTTGATTGTAGAATTTGCTGATTTGATGAAAAAATCGGGGCTTAAGACCCGCGAAGCCATTGTAAAGGCCGGCGTGGTGCGAACAACTCCTGTAATTCTCACAGCTACTGCCACCATGCTGGGCTTGGTGCCTCTGGCATTGGGGATGAATATTAATTTTTATACCTTGTTTACCCAATGGAACCCCCAGATTCACTTTGGAGGCGATAATGTGGCCTTCTGGGGCCCTCTCTCCTGGACCATCATCTTTGGCCTCAGCTTTTCTACTTTTTTAACCCTTGTGGCAGTTCCTGCAATGTATTTAATCGCTTACGCAATGAAAGTGCGTTGGGCTCGTTATAAATCTAACAGAGCTTACCGACGGCATCTGGCACGCCAGTAGTGCAATTCATAGCTGGGTTTTGGTTAATTCTTCAAAAGCCGGGCCTTTCATCAAGACCCGGCTTTATTTTTCTCTTTACAAAATCCTTCTCTTAAAGACTTCTGAGCATCTTTTCAGCGCCTTTTTTTGAAACCATCCCATATAAAAATTCGTATATTTGAAAAACGAGGCAAAGTGGAGTTCTACTATCAATTTACCCTTGTTCGGTTGACACGCTAAAGCAAAATATATGAATACATTTTATGCTCCGGCTGAACGTTCTTCTAAAGAAGAGATCCTTAAAGATAAAGAGGCCTTCGAGCATTTTGATGCGTTGAAAGAATTTTTTAATGCCTTGCCTTTTCTTGCGGCTGTTTTAAATGATAAAAGGCAACTGGTATATTCCAATCAGGCCTTGCTCGATGCGATGGGATTTCCTAATCTGGAGGCTGCTCTGGGGCAGAGGCCCGGGGAATGGCTCCAATGCGTGCATTCAAAAGAAACCCCGGGCGGTTGTGGTACTTCAGAAAGTTGTCGATACTGTGGTGCGGTAAATGCTATCTTGCAATGCATTCAGACCCGACAGCGCAGCCAGGGCGAATGCCGCATCACGGGCTACCTGGGCGACAAGGAAGTGGCTTACGATTTTTGGGCTGTTGCCTCTCCCATTACGTTTCAAGGAAAATTTTTTGTGGTTCTCTCTATTGCCGACATCAGTCACGAAAAACGACGTATGGCCCTCGAACGCATTTTTTTCCACGATATTTTAAATACGGCCGGTGGACTGCGTGGATTTTTGGAATTTGTTCAGATGACGGATGACCCCAATGAGATCAAAGAATACGTCGATACCGCCACACGCCTGAGCGATGACCTCATCGATGAAATTGTCGCCCAGCGACAGCTGCTCTCCGCCGAGCGAGGAGATCTTAAGGTAGAATGGGAGTCCATTGCCATTGACCAAATACTCGAAAATGTTCGCAACCACCTACGTTTCCACCTCGTGGCCAAAGACAAGCAAATCGTTGTACACCCGCCTGAAGATGCTCCACCGCTTACTTCCGATACCATCTTACTCAAGCGGGTATTGGTAAACCTGGTAAAGAATGCCCTGGAGGCCATTGGGCCGGGTGAAACCGTATCCTTGGGTGCAGAAATAGTAGGCGAAAATGTAATTTTTAGCGTACACAACCCGGGCTTCATTGCTCGTGAGGTTCAACTGCAACTCTTCCAGCGAAGTTTTTCTACTAAAGATAAAACTCGGGGCCTGGGTACCTATTCCGTAAAATTGCTCACCGAACAATATTTGGGTGGACGGGTTAGCTTCAGGTTTGAACCGGCAGAAGGTACAACTTTTTATGTAGAACTGCCCCTGCGGCGCTGAACATGCCAAAGTTTTCATCTCCCAGGGTTTTTTTGGCTTAGCCCATCGTACGCATCTTGTTATTCCTTCTTTTAGCAGCACTTCTCGAAAGTTGTTGGCTTAACCTACTTTTATACATGATGGTTTTATATCCGTCATAAATGGAACCTTGTAAATCTCGGCGAGTGTTGTTTCCATCTTAATTTCTCTCCTTACCTTGTTTTCCCGCAATAAATCTATCCGGTAAACATCGTGTGTAATTAATTTTTTGTATGGCAGTGGCTCGGCAACCTGCCGCTTAAACCTCCAAACCGTGGTTTCTTGAATTTGTATTACAGACATTTTTCATAGGCTTTTTCAGGCATCCCTGGACCTAAACGCTTGTTTACTACGTCGGCACAACCAATAATTTTTTCTGTAATTTCATTTTCTCTCATAATCTTATTTCTTTTCTCTGCGTACTCCGAGGTTTGTCATTTTCCACCACAGAGGTCACGGAGAGGCACGAAGTTATTTCCCTTCAATTATCCTTATCTCCTCCTCCGTAAGCCCATACAAGTTGTAAACCAGTTCGTCTATCTTTCGCTCAAGGGCTAAAGTGTCGTTGTTTGGGTCTTGCTTTTTGGCGGTGAGGATTTGGTCAACGAGGGTGATGAAGGGCTGCTGGGCTGATTTTTGGATTTTAGGGATAGGGAAATTATTAATCATCTCCTTATTAAAATTTATACCTTTGTTATAACTTGAACCTTTATATTTCTCCTTTATATAAAAAAGTGAAAGTTTGCTGTTTAGTAAGGCTAGTAAAAATTTTAAATTATGTTCCTTGGAACTTGTTACAATTAAAGTAGATTTTCCTGGAATAATGCTCCCATTAGAATCAAAACAAACATCCAATATGGTTAACCCTTTTATAATCAATTTTTGCATTATAGATTTAGTACCATAGGTATTAGTAAACTCATTTAAGAATTTACTTTTCTCGACCGCTGGAAACAAATATTTATCTCCTAAATAAGTCATCTCTACTTTCCCCCATTTATCTAAGTACTTGCCAATTGTCCCTGTATTAATAACTTTTAAGAATTGATCTTTTAAATATGAGCACTCAGGTATATTAACTATAAAATTCTTTAACTTGTAAGCGTCAGAAGTTGCACAAGCATTTTCACAATTACCATAATCAGAAAGCTTTGAATTTGAAGATTCAATTTTTTTTAAGATTTGAATGTATTCAGAAAATAACCAATCAAAACTAAATGGTTCTGAAATTGAACTTTTAAGAACATCGTTAACCTTCACGATTTTTTCATTAACGATTTTATTAATGCTAATTATCTCTTTTTTTTGTTTTGTGATAAAAGTAATTATTGAATCGACATTCGAAGACTCAAAAACATTACGCCCACATTCGGTAATTATCCAAAAATTTAAAAGCAAATTTTTCCTTATTTCATACCCAAATGGTTTAGAAATCCATTTGTCAGGCGTAATAAAGCAGATAAT
>CALJNV010000193.1 GCA_937981455.1 uncultured Bacteroidales bacterium
TTTTAAAAAGTAATGATTTTTTTTAATTTAGCATAAAATTTTGAAAAATGGGAAATCACCTCTTGCCCTTGGTTTCTATTATTTCAATCAACTATGACCACCCCGAGGTTACATGCCTGATGCTTGAGTCATTGCGAAAGATTACCTACCCCAACATAGAAATAATTATTATTGACAATGCTTCTCCCAACGACGATCCTTCCATTATCCCTGCAAGTTTTCCAGAAGTAAAATTTATACAATTAGAAAAAAACTTAGGTTTTGCTGGGGGTAACAATATCGGCATCAGGAACTCTCAAGGCAAATACATTCTTTTGTTGAATAATGACACCGAAGTCACGCCGGGTTTTTTAGAACCCCTGGTTGACAAACTTGAAAAAAACCCTAATATTGGTGTTGTAAGTCCAAAAATCAAATTTCATCACACACCTGATACACTGCAGTTTACCGTTATTACACCCATCAATAAATTCACAGGAAGAAGTAAAGGACTAGGATTCGGTGTTAAAGACGAAGGGCAGTGGGAATTTGATGCCGAAACTGCATACGCGCACGGGGCAGCCATGATGGTACCTCGCCATGTAATAGAAAAAGTGGGCCTAATGGCAGAAGTTTATTTTCTGTATTATGAAGAACTCGATTGGTGTTTCAGAATTAGGCAGGCAGGATACAAAATTTATTATATTCACAATTCTATAGTGTATCACAAGGAGTCTATTTCAACCGGTAAAATGAGCCCCACAAAAATTTACTGGATGAATCGTGCACGCCTGCTTTATATGCGTAGAAACGTTAAAAAACCCATACTTTACCTCTCATTGATGTACCAATTTTTGATTGCCATTCCCAAAAACGCCTTGCTTTATCTTATAAAAGGAAGATTCGATCTATTTAAAGCCTATCACAGAGCCGTTATGTGGCATTTAAAAAACTGGAATAACCCTCAAATTTATCATAACCCAACTCTTTAATTTATGGTAAAATTTAACAATGTTACTGAATATCGACAGGCCGAAGATTTAAAACGTTTGGGCTATATTCTCGAAAAAATAGAAACTATTCAACGCAAGCCATTGAACATCCTGGAAGTAGGATGTGGCAATGGTAATATTTGCTATCAATTAGCCTACGAAGGTCACAAAGTGAAAGGAATTGACCTGGATGAAGCCTCAATAGCCTACGGGAATTCTCATTTTAAACATGAAAACTTACATTTTGAAGTTAAAGCCGCAGAAGACTTAATCAATGGGCATACCTATGATGTAATTATTTGCAGCGAGGTATTAGAACATTTATATCAACCTCTTAATGTACTGAAGACTATTACTCGTCTGCTATCAGACAATGGAACTCTTATTGTAACGACCCCCAATGGAATTGGACCCAGGGAATTACTCGTTACTCGACCGTTTCAATGGGTAAAACATCATAGTCGTTTATTATTTAAACTCATCACTTTTATCAAAAAGATGATGGGCTACAAAGGCACAACGATTCAATCAAGCAGTTATTCTCTTGAACACGTTCAGTTTTTACACTTGAAAGATTTAAAAAAAATAGCTCAGGAATGTGGATTAAAGATTACATGTATAAGTCCTGCATGTTTTATAGAGAAAGTCTTCCCTTTCAGCCTGATAACAAAATTATCCGTAAGATTACAATGGATGGATTGCAAAATTGCCGACCTTCTTCCCATAACCATGAGCAGTGGCTTTTTGATTACTCTAGAAAAGGCCTGACTATCATAATATTTTATGGAGAAGAGATCATGGCCCCTGGTAAGTATTGTTACGGTTAATTACAATCAGACGGATGCAACGCTCGAACTGATTGACTCGCTTTTAAAAATTACCTACCCCAATATTGAGCTACTGGTTGTTGACAATGACTCCCCAGAAGCTGACGCCTCAAGAATTAGACAGAAATATCCCCGGGTGATTTTGGTTCAAAGCCCCATCAATTACGGATTTGCTGCAGGAAATAATCTTGGGATCATGCGCGCAAAAGGCAAGTATGTTTTGATTCTAAACAATGATGTCATTGTTACACCCAATTTTTTAGAACCTCTTGTTGAGATATGTGAAAACAATCCACGCATTGGAGCAGTAAGTCCCAAAATAAGATTCTATTACGACCCTCAAATCATACAATATGCCGGATTTACTCCCTTTCATCCCATTACGATGCGAAATAGAGCCATTGGATGGAGAGAAAGAGACACAGGGCAGCATGATGTTGAAGGACCAACAGGATTCTGCCATGGAGCTGCCATGTTGGTACCTATGGAAGTAGTAAGAAAAGTGGGCATGATGTCGTACATTTACTTTCTTTATTATGAAGAAGCCGATTGGTGTGAGAGAATCAAAAAGGCTGGATGGGAATTATGGTACACTCATCGATCCCTTATTTTTCACAAAGAGAGTATATCTACCGGAAAAGAAAGCCCACTTAAAGTTTATTATTTAACAAGAAATCGGATAATCTATCTTCGTCGAAATGTAAATGGGATAAATTTTTGGCTGGGAGTAGCATACCAAGTTTTAATAGCCCTTCCACGCAATGCTCTGAAATATAGCCTAAAAGGCAAAATATCATATGTAAAAGCTTTCATTAAAGGTGTGGGCTGGAATATTTTTCATCTCAACGACCTCTCAATTTTTGAAAATCCGACCTTATAATTTTATAACTTTAGAGTAAGAATCACATTCAACCAAAACCCGGGTTTATGAATTATATACAACTAATTTTCAATGTATTACAATTATTGCTTTATGTTTATTTAGCCATCATTGGTTTATATCTCCTGGCTTTTGCTCTTGCAAGCCTATTTCCCTTAAAAGATGACAATATGGGAGACGAAACTCCCAAAAAAATAGCTGTACTCATTCCGGGCTACAAAGAAGATAATATAATTTTAGATATTGCTCGCCTTGCTCTCAAGCAGAACTACCCGAGCGAATTTTACGACGTGGTGATCATTGCAGATTCTTTTAAACCTGAGACAATCAAGGCCTTGCAAGAGCTGCCCCTAAAGGTAATTGAAGTTAGTTTTGAAATCAGTACGAAAGCCAAGGCACTGACTGAAGCCATCAGGCAACTATCGGACGATTACGATTTATGCGTAATACTCGATGCAGATAATGTGATGGAGCCCGATTTCCTGAAAAAAATTGGTCGCGCATGGAAACCGGGCATGCTGGCCATTCAGGGACACCGAATAGCCAAAAACATGAATACACCCTTTGCCATCCTCGACGCGATTAGTGAAGAAATCAATAATCAGGTTTTTCGTAAGGGGCATCGAAGACTCGGTCTCTCAGCCGCTATTATTGGCAGTGGAGTTGCTTTTGATTACAAATATTTTAAGAGTTTAATTCCGCAAATTACTGCAGTTGGAGGATTCGACAAAGAAATAGAACTTAAAATGCTGCGCGAAGGTCATACTATTTATTACCTGCATGATGCCTATGTGTTTGACGAAAAAGTGCAGAAACCAGAAACGTTTCATAATCAGCGACGCAGATGGCTCTCTGCACAATTTCATTATCTTAGAAAGTACTTTTTCCACTCCTTGGGTTATTTAATCACCAAAGGAAACATTGAATACTTTAACAAGGCATTTCAATTCTTGCAATTACCCAGGATATTACTCATAGGTTTGGTCAGCACTTTGTTTCCCTTATTCATCCTAATTAATTACTTTTTAGGACAATATCATTGGCTTTATCGCTGGATTTTTCTTGGTATTATCATTATCTTTGCTGTATGGATTAGCATTCCCCATAAATTTTACAACCGAAACCTCTTAACCGCTATTATGCATCTTCCCAAAGGCATATTTATGATGTTCTTGAGTCTGATTAAAATCAAGGGAGCCAACAAGCGGTTTATTCATACTGTGCACGAAACTACACATACCGATAATAATTGAAGCTTATGGTCAGATTTATAGGTTGCCTAAATCCTGAACACAACATAGCTGAACAGGTCACTCAGCTACCGGCCGGAATGGTCGCGCAGGGTTCTGTTGCCCTCGAACAGCAGTTCCATTTTTGCGACTGCGACGAATTCAAGATTATCTGCTTTGGCGATATATACAACCTGGATCAGCTGAGAGTTAAATACAATATTTCCTCAGATCACAAGTGCAAAGTAATTCATGACTTGTTTATTGCAAAAGGGGATGATTGGATTAAACTGGTTGATGGAGAATTTACGGTGATAATGTTCAACCCTGAGGAAATATATATTTATAGAGATCGCCATGGGGCAGGGCCACAGATTTACTTTACTGCGACCCATTTCGCCAGTCATCCTTTATTATTCAGAAATATTAAAAGTTTCACGGTTGAGCCCGACCCTGATGCAATAGCCACATTTTTAGGAATAGGTTATATTCCAGCACCTCAGACCGCTCTGCGGGGTGTAAAAAAATTACCTGCAGGTCAACTACTAAAACAAAAAAAGGAGGATCAACGACTCACTCGATTTTATACATTTAACGATTTCCTGAGTACAGCAAACACATATAAAGACGGCATCGAGAAAGCCACAGAGGATTATAAAGTACTTCATCAAAAAGTCATTAAAGACAGAATAGAAAATGCAACCCAAGTGGGATTGTTGCTGAGCGGAGGGTATGATTCGGGGGGAAATATATACTCACTCCGGCAAATATATCAAGGCCCTGCTGAAGCCATATCTATTGGATTTAAAAACAATCCCTGGACAGAAGTACCCTTGGCCCGTTTGATGGCAGAGCAATACAACACTACTTTTCATAGCTATGAAATTGATGGGAGCGAAATCAATGAGCTGCCAGTGATAGTGAAACAAATGGGTGACCCATTTCAGGAAGGCGGACTGATGGTTAACTACATGGCCATGAAAACGGCATCTGGGCTGGGTTTAGATATTATTTTAGGCGGGGATGGCAACGATCAGCATTTTGGCACTTCTGCCAAAGAACTAGCCCTCAACTGGAAAATAAGAAAGATGGGGTTGCAATGGGCTCAACAACTTTTGAGCTATATGGGGAAATCAGAACTTTTTGACAAAAATTCCACACTCTTCCGGTTAAGGTTCCACAACAACAAAATCCTTCATATTCTCGAAAGCGATTGTTTTGGATTCCCTGTTTATCAAGCAAAAGAATTGATCCCATCAGCCCAACTCAAACAGTACGAGTATGCAAAAGAATTTCCTGAAACTTTTGAAAATTTCGACCATTTTTATCTTGCGAGGAATTACTTAATTGATATTGAACAAGTAGTTAATGAAGTCATTCTTTTCAAGGCCAGCAGAATGGCGGAATTATTTGGCAACCGCATTACTTTCCCTTACATGGCCACTGAGATTTATAATTTTCTGAAAACTCTTGCCAGGGCTTACAAGTGTAAAGGAACACCTGCAGAAATCAGTAAAGGTAAAGGCGTGGCCAAGTTTCTTCACAAAAACTATTTAAAGCCTATTTTACCCTCCGAAATTACCTCCCGAAAAAAGCAAGGAGGCTTTGCCCCACTTCCCTTATTCTTTAAAGATCAAATCCAGCGACAACAGATTCAAGTTGTGATCAGAAAATCAGGATTTTACCGCAGTTTTGCCAGCAAAGCCTTCATTGAATCCTTTTTCAACGAATACGAAGAAAAAGCCCTCAACGAAAACGCATGGTTCTGGTATCGACAACTCAGTGCCTTTAAGTATTTCAATCTAGCAGTTATGGCTCTATGGTGGGAAATACATGTTGAAGGGAAGGAAGGAAGTCAATTGTTTGATTTTACTTAATAACCCAATAGGATTATGCGTATAGGAATAGAAGGCCAAAGGTTATTCAGGAAGAAAAAACACGGAATGGATATGGTAGCGTTGGAGCTTATTAAAAACCTTCAGCGCATTGACCATGAGAATGAATATTTTATATATGTGGCGCCCGATAAAGACTCAGGTTGCATACAGGAATCGGAAAATTTCAAGATCAGGGTTCTTGAAGGGGGATTTTATCCGTATTGGGAGCAAGTCATTTTACCAAAAGCTGCAAAAGCAGATAGATGCCAATTGCTACATTGTACAAGCAATACAGCTCCACTAAAAACTTTAATGCCACTGGTAGTGACGGTTCACGATATCATTTATATGGAGAAATCTGTTATTCAAATACTTTCTGGAAGTGGAACCCCTTACCAAAAATTTGGCAATGTTTATCGCCGGATGGTTGTTCCTCGAGTTATAAAAAACAGTGAAAGAGTCATCACAGTCTCGCATTTCGAAAAACGACGAATGGCCGAATTTTTCGGCATGAATGATACCAAGCTTCGTGCGGTATACAACGGCGTAAGCCCACATTTCAAACCCGTAACTAATGCAGAAATAATACGACAAACCCAGCAAAAATATC
>CALJNV010000194.1 GCA_937981455.1 uncultured Bacteroidales bacterium
ATATTGTTCTCAAGCAATCAGGACTCATGGTGGGAACAGAAGAACTTAGCAATAAAGGCTTCAGGGCTTATTTGGCAGGCTCTCCATCAATGAGTCATGAAATCTCGTTAATAATAGAATCCTCTCAATCGGTGCCCTGCAAGGTTATTTTCACCGACCTTTCAGGCAAACAAGTAGCGCGTTCATTTTTAAGCCCAATCACAACTGGTATCAATAATGTCAAGCTCAATCTTGATGGATTACAAGCGGGTTTATACATTATTACTATAATAACCCCCAAAAGCACCCAACATGTAAAACTTACTATTCCACGATAATTTGGGAATTTGAAAACTTCATTTTAATTTTGCTTCGTATTCTTCAGGGCAGGGTGAAATTCCCGATCGGCGGTAAAGTCCGCGACTCCCCAAAGCGGGACTGAACCGGTGAAACTCCGGTACCGACAGTAAAGTCTGGATGGAAGAAGAATACGTTTGAGAAAACAGGCATATAAAATTGTCTGATTCTTAAAGGTATTGTGCTATGCCCTGAGGAATTTGCTCAGGGCATTTGTATTAAAAAACACAATACTTATGATTAGCAGACATTTTATTATTGTTTTACTGTTTTTCGCATTTAATGTAAAAATCGAAGCACAGGTAATTTTAGAAGGACGGCTGTTCGATGCTATTAGTGGAAAGCCCGTTCCCAACGCAAGTATTTTGCTAAAGGGTAATCAGGAGGGCAGTGCATCGAGTGCTGATGGAAGCTTTAAACTTCAAACATCTCAAAAATCAGGAGTCCTCGAAATTTCGCATGTGAGTTATAAAAAAGTAGAAATTAATTTTAAAGCCAAAAATCAGGATAGGATTCATTTTGGAACTCTCTTACTTGAACCCGAAGCGCATGCACTGGGTGTTGTCGACATTCTTGCATTCAAAGCAGAAGAAGGCAAAAGTCCAATCAATGTGGTCAGCATGAGTAGACGAGAAATCACGCAATTCAATACAGGCCTCTCCTATCCAGAGCTCATGCGAAATATTCCGGGTGTATATGCTTCACGCTTGGGCGGGGGGATTGGCGATGCAGCCATTAACATTCGGGGCTTTAAGCAAGAAAATATCGCTCTAACACTCAATGGTATACCCATAGGAAGTGTAGAAAATGGATTGGTTTATTGGTCGAATTGGGATGGCCTTCAGGAAGTTACACAAAGTTTACAAGTACAAAAAGGAATAGGCTATTCTGAACTAGTGAGTAATTCACTCGGGGGCACCATCAATATCATTACACATGCCCCTGAAAATCAAGAGGGCGGGCAATTAAGTTATTATACTACCGATTATGGCTTGCACCGAACCTCTTTAAGAATAAATTCTGGAAGCCTCAACAATGGATGGCGAATTAGTTTTGCTGGTTCAAGAACCACCGGACAAGGATATGTGGACGCAACACCGGTAAATGCATGGAGCTATTTTTTGTTTGGAGAAAAAACCTTCAATAATAAGCATCGCTTGGTCATAAGTATGATGGGCTCACCTGATCGACATGGCCAAAGGGGCACCAAACTATCTTTGAGTGAAATAAAGCAAAAAGGCATAACATATAATCCCGATTGGGGATTTTACAATGGCAGGCAAACCTTACTAATGGAAAATTTCTATCACAAGCCTCTATTGTCAGTAAGTCATTATTGGACGCTCAACGAAAAAACGCAACTGGCCACAAGCCTCTACGGAAGTTATGGATACGGAGGCGGACGCTGGGCCGAAAACTTCAGTGGCCCTTCAGTTTTTGCATTTAGAACCCCCTCTGGACAAATTGATTGGGATGCTCTGACTTTAGCCAATACAATGCATAACCAAACATATATTAGCCCATTGGGCGACACGCTCCGCAACTTCTCGCTCAATGCACGCACCTTATTTCTTGCCTCACATTATTGGGCTGGGATAATCTCCGTATATAATTATACGTATTCTGAACATTTAACTCTTCGAACGGGAATCCATGCTCGCCACTTCAAGAGCTGGTTATGGGAAGAAATCGATGATTTAATGGGCGGCAACTTTTTTATCGACAACTATGCATGGGCCATCGAAGGCGCAGCTCAACGTAGCATAATAAAAACCCATGGAGATAAAGTAAGAATTGATAATGGAGCCATAGTAGATTTAGCCGCAGCCTTTGCTAAAGCAGAGTACCACAAAGATAAATTTTCGGCAACGCTGTCTGCCGGATTCAATCAAAATCTTTACCAACGCGAAGACCGATACAATTACCCTTCGCAACCTGCCAGCCAAAAAATTAGCCGGCCTGGTGGAGAACTTAAAGCGGGTGCTGTATATCGCATGAATGCGCAAAACTCAGTTTTTATTAACATGGGCTATATCAGCCGTGCACCTTACCACAAGTTTGTCTTCCCCAACTACAATAACAATCCGGCAAAAGATTTAAAAAATGAAAACATTCTTTCAGCAGAGACAGGAATAGGAGGAATTGTTGGCGACTTCAAGTACAAATTAAGTATTTACTCAATCAACTGGTATGATAAATCCTTGCTATCCAATGAATACCTTCTAATTGATAATCGCACTACCACCCGGGCCATGGTAAGTGGTTTAGGTGCTCGACACAAAGGCATAGAAGCAACTTTGCAATATTTATTTGAACCTGCCGAAATTTCTCTAGGCTTTGCAATCTCTTCCGGAAATTGGAAATGGAAAAACAATGTGAATGCCAGACTTTTTAATAATGAAAACCAACTTATTGACACCATAAAGGTTTTTGCGGATGGCCTTTATGTAGGCGATGCCCCCCAACTTCAGATTGGAGCCTTCCTCGAGAAAAAAATCCCAGGGGGTTTCACTTTTTATACCAATTTTATGATTTACGATCGCTTCTATGCCGATTTTGACCCTGCCACCCGTACCCAACCCAATTCTCCACAACCCTACCGCATTCCAGGTTTCAGCCTATGGGATGTGCGCCTAGGCTATCAAACCCTGGCTTTGGGTAAACATGCTGAAGTTTCGCTTGCATGCAATAATCTTTTCAACAAAGAGCACATCGTAAGAGGGGACGACGGAGTGGATCACGATGAGGATTCTTTCAGGGGCTATTGGGGACCCGGCAGAAGCTTTCATCTAACATTTCGTTTAAGTTTATGATTAGTAACAATTTAAATATTTTTCCAAATTTCAACCTGAAATTCCAATAATTAACAAATATAAAGTTATTAATATATAAATAATAATTATATTCGATTTAAAACCACAAAGATAAATCATTGATATTATGTGATTTATCTTTTATATTAAATTTTTATGTAATTGCCGTACTTTGTTAAAATAATATTAATTTAGGGCCCGAGAAACAAATCATTTGGTGGG
>CALJNV010000195.1 GCA_937981455.1 uncultured Bacteroidales bacterium
GCTTTTAATTTTTATTTTTTTCTGAAAATCTTGTGATTCTAAGGCTATTGCTAACTACCATTAATGAGCTTAACGACATAGCCGCTCCCGCTATCATGGGGCTAAGAGTGAATCCTGTGAATGGATACAGCGTTCCGGCGGCCAAAGGAAGACATACCACGTTATAAATGAAGGCCCAAAACAAATTTTGACGGATGATACGTCGGGTTAGGCGGGATAATCGAATGGCAAAAGGAAGAGAGGTAAGTCGGTTGCCAATCAATGTAATACCAGCAATATCAAGAGCCAGTGAGCTTCCTTTGATCATAGAAGCACTCACGTCAGCAGCGGCTAGTGCAGCAGCATCGTTGATACCGTCGCCTATCATGAGTACATGCTCACCCTGTTGCTTAAACGATTCGATGATTTCCTTTTTCTGGCCAGGGAGCAAATTGGCAAATACCGCATCAATGCCTATTTCCTGGGCTATTTTCTGCGCTGCCATTGAATGGTCACCCGTGAGGAGAACATTACGAATTCCCATCCGGTGGAGTTGCCAAAGAGTGTCTCGGGCATCATCTCTTATTGCATCTCCGGCTGCGATTATCCAAAGCACCTGGTTCCCTTTTCTACCATGGATTAAAGTGTAGCCTTCAGCCGTATTTTTTTCCACAAATGATTTGAATAAATCCGATAATTCAATATTTGGGTTATTAAAACCACTCAAACCTTCAATAAAATATTTCGTTCCTTCAGCGTTCGAATAGCTTAGGCCTTTGCCGGGTATACTTTTCACTTTATGTTGAACTTCGTCGCTCAATTGGCAGCCCGGTAATTTTTCAAAGGCTTTTGCAATGGGGCTGGCCAGCGGGTGTTGGCTGGTTTTTTCCATACTATAGAAAATGATGATATCTCCTGTGTTCAGTTGATCCAGCCCTAAAGAATCTTTTAAAGATGGCTGACCCAGTGTTAGGGTCCCCGTTTTGTCGAAAGCAGCCAGAGTTGTCAATCCTGCATTTTCCATGACATCTCCCTCGCGGAAAAGGAATCCATGGCGTGCTGCATTACCAGCGGCTGCAACCAGAGCTGTTGGAGTGGCCAGGCCCAAAGCGCAAGGACAAGCTATAATCAAGACGGTTATGGAAAAAGTGAGAGCCTGGCTGAAACTATTGGTTACAAGAAACCATGTGATAAAAGTAAGGGTAGCCAGAGCCAACACCACTGGTACAAAAATGCCAGAAATACGATCAGCCAATTGCTGAGAGGGCGATTTGGTGGCTAAAGATAGAGCCACAGACCGAATGATACCATCCAGCAATGTCTGGCCCGTGGCATGGGTAACGAGTACGGTGATACCGCCCTCAAGATTTCTTGTGCCAGCAAACACAGTATCTCCTTTTGTTTTAGCAACCGGCATGGCTTCACCGGTTAGGGAGCTTTCGTCAATTTCAGTTTGGCCTCTCAATATTATTCCATCCACGGGAATAACATCATAAGGCAGAATGAGCACACGGTCGTGCACTATTACTTCATCAACGGGGATGCTGATATTTTGGCCGTTGCGTATAACTTTTACAAACTCTGGTTGTAATTGTTTAAGGTTGTTTACTGCATCCGTGCTCTGGCGCCGGGCTTTACCTTCTAAATATCTTCCAGTCAATACAAAAGTGAGCAACATGGCTGGAGTTTCAAACCAGAAATGACCAGTGTGCTTAGGGTCGAAAATGAGCTGGTAACTGGAAAAAACATAAGCTGACAGAGTGCTTAATGCAACCAGCAAATCCATGGCCGGCGCTCGGTGCATGAATTGGCTCCAGGCACGAATAAAAATAACCCGCGCAGGGAAAAGTATCAGCAGACTCGTCAATAAAAATGAAAGATATAGACCCAACAACCAGTGGTGATAAAACATCCCTATAAATGCCACGGGTAGAGCTAGGAGAAAGATGAGTAAGAGTTGTTTGAGATCGATTTCTCCTTCTTTTGCTGAACTTTTTATTGAGGCATTTCCTGCTTTATCGATTGGGCAGCTGTAGCCGGCTTCTGAAATTTTTTCAACAATACGTTCTTGCGAAACTTTTTCGCAATCAATGATAAGGCTGACATTTCCTAAGGCCAGATTGGCATTTGCTTCCTCTACTCCCTCAAGGCTTTTGAGGGCTTTTTCGATAGAAGACACACATGAAGCGCAGGTCATTCCCTCAATTGGCAGAGTAACAAATTTTTGTTTCATTGAATCGTTCGCATTGCATGAAGTTTTTCTTTGATAAAATGGGCGGTGTAGGATTTCTCACATAAAACTAATTGTTCGGGCGTCCCTTCAAAAACCACATGCCCTCCTTCCTCACCACCTTCTGGCCCTAAGTCAATAATCCAATCGCCTGATTTTATTATTTCAGGGTTATGTTCAATAACGATCAAGGAATGACCATTGTTCAACAGGGCATTGAAGGCAGTTAAAAGCTTGGATATATCATGAAAATGAAGACCGGTAGTGGGTTCGTCAAAAATGAAGAGGGTGGTTTTTTCATTTTGCGCCCTGCCAATAAAGTAAGCCAGCTTAACACGCTGGGCTTCACCCCCTGAAAGTGTAGAGGTGCTTTGCCCCAATTTCAAATAACCTAATCCTACCTCATCAAGGGGCTTTATCTTGGAAATAATACGTTGCGCAATCTGATCAGTGCGTTTGAGATGACTGAAAAAATCAATAGCTTGTTCAATCGTTAAATTGAGCAATTCATTAATGTTGAGGCCTTCAACCTTTATGTCGAGCACATCATCCTTGAACCGTTGGCCTTTACAACTATCGCAGACCAGCCAGAGATCGGCCATGAATTGCATTTCTATTTTCACCTTGCCTTCGCCTTGGCATTCTTCGCAGCGCCCCCCTGGAATGTTGAAACTAAAATAACCTGGGCTGAACCCCCTCGACATGGCTAGGGGCTGATTGCTGAAAAGGTTTCTTATGTCATCGTAGGCTCCGGTGTACGTGGCTGGGTTTGACCGCGACGATTTGCCCAGTGGATTCTGATCTATCAGTTCTATCGCTTGAATTTTTTTATAGTCGCCTTGAATTTTGACAAATTTTCCACTCTTTTCTGCGTAGCCCCCTAACATTTTTTGAAGAACAGGGTAGAGGATTTTCTTCACAAGCGTCGTT
>CALJNV010000196.1 GCA_937981455.1 uncultured Bacteroidales bacterium
AAAATGGGATCTGGGCAACGGTACTTCAGCCAATGGAGATGAAGTAATTGCGTACTATCCTCTCCCGGGTACATATGTCATAAAATTGACACTTTACACCAATGGAGGTTCTGCATTCATTACCCGTGAACATACCACCACCCAAACAGATTATTCCTATTTCAACGACCCATTGATCATTGCCCTTAGCGGGGGTCCAGAAGCCATAAACGGCAAAACATGGATGATAGACAGTGTAACCCCCGGACATTTTGGCGTAGGCCCATCCGATAGCTATAGCCCTGTTTGGTGGTCCGCAGGTCCCATAGAAAAAAGCCCGGACAAAATCTATGACGATGAGTGGACTTTCAAAATCAATGAGTTTAAACTGGAAATCAACTCACATGGTCGTACATTATGTAGTAATGGCGCTGTTAATCGTGGCCTTACCCAAGGATATTATGTAGAACGCATATGGAACAATGAATACGATTCATGGGTAACCACGAATGACTCGAAGCGTGGAAATACGACCTGGCTGGTAGATAAAAGAGATGGGAAATACTTCATCATAACCAGCCCGGATGGTGCAATACTGGGTTTTGACCGCGGAGGCAGCAATGAATACGAAGTACTCGAATTCGACCAAAACTATTTCTATGTGAGGGTAGTAAACGGTGGCGAAGCTTTTTATAATCGCTTCATTGCCAAAGGATATATTCCTCCAAGCATTACTTTTGCCCTGAACATAAACACTACCGGAAATCCCAATGAATACAGTTTCAGTCTAAGTAATGTCATTGTTCCTGCCGGACAATCCATTTCAAACCTGAAATATAATTTCGGAGACGGAGAAAGTTATGAAACTCCAAATACATCCGAAGTAGTAAAACATACATACATGCGCAAGGGTACCTATTATTTTACCTTGCAGGCCACTACTTCATTAGGTATGGTTACCAAGTCTTCCAGCATTATAGTTGAGCAAAATCACCCCAATTACCAGCCTTATTTGCTGGATGCCATGGTAATGTATAACGATTTTGGTGAAACCCAACTTGTACCAATGCAGATTGACAAAGCAGATGGTGATGGTTCGGTAGATGTTGTGGCCAACCCCAACCCCAATCTCTATCCCAATCGTTCGGCACACGTTGCTAAGTTCACTAAAATTAATGCGCAATGGGCAAATGCTTACTTGCTCCTTCCCACAGGTTACCGTTTTAATTTAACCTTGCAGCCTATTTTCAAGGTCCTGGTTTATGGCAAAGCCGGAGACCAGGTATTGCTAAAACTGGAAAACACCGACTATGGTGGGAACGCATGGCAGGTAGGTACCCATGACCTGATATACACCATTGAAAAAGACTATACCTGGGAAATAGCTACTTTTGATTTACATGGTGTGGGTGCAGGATGGGATTGGACAGGCCAAATTTTCACTGATGACGTAACTACCGATCCACGTTTCAATGATAATTTCTACAACGTTGTGCGTATCATGGTCAATCCGGGTAACAACGGGGGAACCTTCACCGTTTGGCTGGACGACCTTGCTGGTCCCCACGTAGAAGGTCTTAAGAAGTAATCAATAATTTTCTGTATGGGGTTGCCCATTGAAACTAGGGGCAACCCCTTGTACAATCAGTAACTATTCAATCCATGGCAAAAAATTTTTTGAGGATTTTTCTAGCGGTAACATTACTTTCTGGTTGCAAGGCGGGACAGCAGGCAAACCACCCGTCATATCCCTTGGACCCAGTCATTGAAAAAAAGATTGATTCGCTTTTGAAGCTGATGACACTTGAAGAAAAGATTGGACAGCTCAATCAGTTATCGGGAATGGGTGAGCTCACAGGACCATCGATCGCTAGCAGCGATCATGCGCAACTCATTAGACAGGGATTGTTGGGGAGTATGCTTAACGTGAATGGAGCCAAGGCTACCCGCCAATTACAAGAAATAGCTATCAATGAAAGTAGGTTGAAAATTCCTTTGCTTTTTGGATATGATGTAATTCATGGATATAAAACGATTTTTCCCATTCCCCTGGGAGAAGCTGCATCCTTCGACCTGGAAGCCATCGAACAAGCATCACGAATTGCAGCCACAGAGGCTGCTGCTGCCGGACAACATTGGACTTTCGCCCCAATGGTAGACATAGCCCGCGATCCACGCTGGGGTAGAGTTATGGAAGGAGCTGGAGAAGATCCTTTTTATGGTAGCCTGGTTGCCAAGGCCCGAGTAAAAGGATTCCAGGGGAAAAATCTTGCGGATAAAAACACCATAGCTGCTTGTGCCAAACATTTTGTAGCATACGGAGGCGCTATGGCAGGCCGCGATTACAACACCGTAGATATATCAGAACGTACTCTGTACGAGGTTTATCTTCCCCCTTTCCAGGCTGCCCTTGACGCAGGAGTTGCAACATTTATGGTCGCATTCAATGAACTTAACGGTATTCCTATGTCAGCTCATAAAGACTTAAATGTTGACCTGCTGAAAAAGACATGGGGTTTTGGAGGTTTCATGGTTAGCGACTGGGGCAGTGTAGGTGAAATGATTGCCCACGGCTACAGCGCAACGCCTGAAGATGCTGCACTGGCAGGCTTCAAAGCGGGGGTTGATATGGACATGGAATCTCGACTGTATGTGGCTCATTTAAAAAATCTGGTTGAAAAAGGGCTTGTCAATGAAAAAGAAATCGACGAGGCTGTACGCCGCATCTTGCGAATTAAATTTCGTTTGGGACTTTTCGATGATCCTTTCCGATATTGCGACACGATCTATGAAAAGGAGATGCTTCTCAACCCGCGACACTTAGAATTTGCTAAGATATCGGCTTGTAAATCAATGGTATTACTAAAAAATCAGGAAGTACTGCCTTTAAGTCGTGAAATCAAAAGCATTGCACTTATTGGCCCAATGGCAGATAACCAACAGGATATGCTAGGTACCTGGCAAGGACAAGGCGAAGCGCATCATGCGATTACTCTTTTGAGCGGTATTAAGCAAAAGCTTCCCCATGCACGCATTTTATACGCCAAGGGCTGCGATTTTACAGGAAATGACAAAACGGGTTTTGCTGAAGCCTTAAATGCCGCGCGCAATGCAGAAGTCATTGTTGTGGCAGCCGGAGAATCTGCCATGATGTCGGGCGAAGCGCTAAGCAGGACCCAACTCGATTTACCCGGAATGCAGAAAGACCTTATCATTGAACTCAGCAAATTGGGAAAACCTATGGTAGTGGTTCTTTTCAATGGCCGTCCTCTTACCATCGAATGGATGGACCAATCAATACCCGCCATACTAGAGGCCTGGCTGCCGGGAACCATGGGAGGGCCTGCTATCGCTGATGTTCTTTTTGGCGATTACAACCCCAGTGGCAAATTGCCCATAACTTTCCCGCGTAACGTAGGGCAGATTCCCCTGTTTTATTACCACAAAAATACAGGACGGCCTACCAATGACGCTCAACGATACACCTCTCGATATATCGATAGCCCCAGTACCCCACTTTATCCCTTCGGTTATGGGTTAAGCTATACTACTTTCGAAATTTCTACACCAGAACTCAGCGCTACTTCAATGGGTCCTTCCGATTCCTTGCTGGTTAGCGTAAAAATCAAAAATACAGGTAATCGCAAAGGGAGCGAAGCTTTGCAGATGTACATCCAAGATAAATTTGGAAGTGTGAACCGTCCGGTTCGTGAGCTCAAAGCAATTAAGCGCGTTGATTTGGAGCCCGGGCAGGAAACTGTGGTTAAATTCGCCATACATCCATCCGACCTTGCATTTTACACTGCTGATATGACATTTAAAGCAGAACCCGGAGAGTTTGTGGTCTTCGTGGGTTCAGATTCAAATACACAACTGCAAGCTGGTTTTAGTTTAAAATTGTAAGTTTGAAGGTTTATTGTAAAGGCTCTGGCGAGAGGCCACAGCCTTTCTTTATTTAATTAATTTTGCTATCGTTTCAAAAAACATACCCATGCACATCACAAAAATATTTTTAAGCTTATTCCTGGTAATAACCCTAAACACCCTAACTATAGCTCAAATCAAAGTAAAGGTATGGGCCGACGAATTTAATTATACCGGCCTTCCCGATCCCACGCGCTGGGGTTATGATGTTGGAGGCAATGGCTGGGGAAATAATGAATTGCAGTTTTACACAGAGAATCGTTTGGAAAATGCACGGGTTGAAAATGGGAAACTAATCATTGAAGCTCGAAAAGAAAATTATGGGACCAACGAATATACCTCTGCCCGTTTGGTTACACGCAATAAAGGCGACTGGAGATACGGCCGGATAGAGGCTTTGGCCCGCTTGCCCCATGGAAGGGGTACCTGGCCCGCCATTTGGATGCTTCCTACCCATTGGGTTTATGGAGCATGGCCTAAAAGCGGAGAAATTGACATCATGGAGTATGTGGGCTACGATCCGGGTGTGGTTCATGGCAGTATTCATACTGAAGCATATAACCATGTAATTGGTACACAAAAAACCGATACAGTCCTGGTTCCTGATGCTGAAACCCATTTTCACCTTTATGCTATAGAATGGAGTTCTGAAAAAATTGATTTCTATGTAGATAACAAAAAATACTTTACATTTCTTAACGAGCATCAAGGGTATCAGAAATGGCCTTTCGATCAGACTTTTCATCTACTGCTCAATATTGCTGTAGGAGGCAACTGGGGAGGTGTTCAAGGGATTGATCCTAATATATGGCCCCAAAAAATGTGGGTTGATTATGTAAGGGTTTATCAATATTTTCAATTATCAGATATTAAAATTAATGGTCCTTCACATGCCTCACCCAACGAGCAAGGACTCATATTTAGCATGCCCGATATTGATGAAGCTACATTTAATTGGACAGTTCCGCAGGATGCAACAATCATCAGCGGGCAAGGAACCCATGTAATTCAAGTAAATTGGGGGCTTCAGGCCGGAAAAGTTAAATGCGAGGTAACTCATCCCCAGGCCGGGGGACTCTACGAAAAAGATGTTTCTGTTAGTACCATCCCTAACGGCAACATCTTTAAAATTACTGATTTTGAACAATTCGGAACACTGGGTTGGGATATATATCCTGGCACGGGAAATCAAATTACACTTCAAAAGCAGGACTCACTCCTGCTTTTAAGATATCAAATCAATGCCCCTCTCCAAAACCCATTCGTAGAATATCACTTGCCCCAAAGCATTGATATGACTGAACATCAACACCTTAACGTTTTTATGAAAACACTAAACCAGAGTCAGACAGTGATGACGCGAATAGACCTATTTGATACTCAAGGTCGGCTGACAGATGTTGCTCCCGTTTTTTCAATTACACCCCGTGAACCCCACGGCATTTTCCAACATTATCATTTCGATTTTACAAACAATTGGAGCAGTAACACACCCTTCTATGGAAGTGAAACGGATAAAACTCGAATAAGCGGCCTCCGTATGTATGTTGATTATGGTCTTTTTGGTAGACCTGGTTCTGATTCTTTGTGGCTGAGAGATATCGTAATCAGCAAAGAAAATTATTTAGGAATTTATGATCAGAAACAAGACTCCTGGTTTAGCATTCAGCCCAATCCTGTTCAATCAACCTTACATATTTTTTCAAATTTTAGTGAAAGCCTCATCGCCCATATATATAGCCTAACCGGCATTCTGGAAGATACAATCCAGATTCATCCTGGGATAAACCATATCAGTGTTCACAACCTAAAGCCGGGCATTTATTTTCTTCATTGCGAAAAATTCAATTTCAATAAAAAATTCATGAAAATTGATTAAAGCCCTACTCCTCGTCACCTAAAAAATAGTTTTCATCTTTATAAAATCTCTCTCAACTGCCGTAGGGAACTGCTTTCTTTCGATGCTCCTCTTTAAAAACTCATAAAAAACTCCATTAAATTTACATCGCTTTCTATGCCTAATTTTTTACGCAATCGCCAGCGGCTTATCTCTATTGCCCGAGGGGTAACATTGAGAATACGGGCGATGTCTTTAGAGGATAGGTTGAGGCGTATGTAAGCACACAACTTCAGGTCGTAAGGTGTAAGCATAGGATAAGCCTCTTTTAAACGTCTTAAAAAATCCCCATGTACTTCGTCGAAATGCAATCGAAAACGATCCCATTCGTCTTCAAATTTCATTTCTTCGTCGATGGTTTTTAAAATTTCTTGCGCTCGAATTTTATTTTCGGGGGTCAGAAACTCAGTAAGTTTGGCAAAAGATCTCCGCAAACGCGCTACAAATTCATTTTTATGGGCTATTTGCATGGCAATTTGGGCTAGTTCCCGATTTTTAGCGTCCAAAGCTGCGTTTTTAGCCTCTAATTCAGCTTGTAGAACCTCGTTTCGTAATCGCATGGTTTCTTTTTCGGCCAGCAATTTTTCATGTTCATAAAATTCTTGTTGCCTGCGAAGCTCTTCCTCCTTCTGGACCTCCATTCTTTTTTCTGCCTTGCGAACCTTTATACGAATCAATACACGGATTCCAAAGATAAGGAAAAGCAGCAATACAACATAAAGAATCCAAGCATAAATTGTTAAATACCAAGGAGTTAAAATTTTTAATTTTAATTCAGCCATCTGGCTCGAAATCTGGCCCATAGCATCTCTCGCTCGACCCTGAAGGATATACTCACCTGGATGCAATCCAGTAAATTCGGCAAAAGGAGAAGGGTTCCAGGCGCTCCACACCGAATCGCGCCCCAACAATCTAAAACTGTATTCCATACCTTCGCCCAAATAGGCTGTATTTGTAAGCATTACCATAACATTGTTTGCATGGTAGGGAATTAAAAATTTATCCGAGCCCTTCGAAAAAACCCCCTTCACTAACAGGGTATCTTTGGTATCACCTAAGGTTTTTGCAAAACGAAAAATTGCGGCAAAATCATTCCTGGTGAAATTGGTAAAACTGGGATCAAAATGTAGGAGCCCAATTTCGGTTCCCACAAATACATTGCAACTATCGTAGATATAAATATTTTCAAACGCATGAATCTGATAAGAGGCCAGATGAGAAAGGGCTGTTTTTTGCCTTTTAAAAGAATTGTAAGTGAGGCTGATACATTGGTCAATCGAATGACGACTTAAAATCCATATATTAAGATACTTATCTTCTTTAAGTTGCAAAACATCTTGCAGAAAACCCAATTTTTTTTCCAATTCAATGTACTCCTCCATTCGATCGGTAATGGCATTGTATTTAAAAATTTGGCTAGGACCAACAAAAAGTATCTGTCCCCTAATTTTTGCAATACTGACATTTTTAACGGGAAATCCATTCGATTCGTTATAAAGTTTAACTGAAACGGCTGTGTCATGGGTCTTATTAAGAGAAACCCTGAAAATACCCTTTAATCCATGGGCTATCCACAAATTACCAAATTCATCTTCTTCAATAAAACGTGATGACTCATTAAAACCCACTACCGTTTTCCAGAAGGTCCAGGAATTGCCCTGGCGTCGGTAAATTTCCAAGCCATCATATTTTCCGGCCAATAATAAATCAGGGCGATCGCGGGGGACATGAAAAGTCCAACTTCCCTCCCTTCTACTAATTACATTTTCAATTTTATTTCCCTCAATTAAAAATGTACCAAAATTGTGTCCACAAAGCAGTCTATCGTTGATCACTTGAAGCGTCCAAACCTGTCCTTCAGTACCTGCCACGCGTTGAAACGAATATGACGAATATTCCTGATTTGCTTTGGGCTGGTAGGTGCACACAAAAAGACCTTGATTGGTACCTATATACAATTTTCCTTGGTGTATTGCTGCGGTATAACAGGCACCAGAAAGACCATTGCCCTCGTTAAAAATTGAAACCGGGGAATTGATTTTTACATAATCTATTCCATTGTCGAGGCCCAACCACAAATGCCCCATTCTATCCGTTGCCAGGCTCAACACAGTATTATTTTGCAAACCCTTCGATTTGTCGATGTGCTGAATAATTGTACCCTGTGCATCGGTAATCAGGAGTCCATGTTGCACAGTCCCAAATGCAAGATCATTGCCAGGAAGTACCAAAAAACTAAATATCTGAAAATCTTTAAGCAAACGATTGGTTTTTTCGTTCCAGGGCAAAAAAGAATTGTTTTTATAAATCCATACCCCATCGCTTATAGTAGCAATCAGTACACTATGATTCAACCATGGTGCCATACCCCAAATCTGGGCATTATTCAACTTACGACCTGAAAGCCATTCTCTGAAACGATTTCCATCATACACATATACAAGACCGCTCTTGCCCTGCACATATAATAAACCCTCGACATAAAATGCGAAATGCACTTTTTCAGGAGGTTTTACCAAACGCAAGGAACCATTGTAATAAAAAATCAGATGAGTGAATGATTGATAAAGAATTCCCCAGGGGGTTTTAAGAATTTTCCAAATATCATCGGTGTTGCGTTCATTCTGAGGCAGTTGTCCCAACAAAGATTGGTAAATAAGCCCCCCTCTACCGTCTGGAATAAAATAACCAAATTCTTCATAGCTTCCCACAAAAAGGGTATCACCTACAATCAGTATTGATCGTACTACTTTGGTTGGCTCGGGCATGGGGAATAAATCAAAAGCCGTTCCATCGTAGCGGAGAAGACCTTCGTTGTTAGCAAAATACATTACCCCGAAACGATCGCATGCAATGGCCCAGTTTTGTGTCCCTGCCTTATACCTTCGCTTATCAAAATGACTAAGTAAAGGCAATCCTACGCTCTTCACCTGGGCTGTACTTTTAGAGAGGATGAAGTTCAGTACACATGTTATGATCAGAGCAAGTATGACTACCCTGCGTGAATGCATTTTTATGCTATTTGCCATTTTCCAAAGTTCCAAATTTATTCTGAAAAGGGCAAATCATGGCTGGTGTTGAATAAATTGTTTAATTTAACAACAAAATTTTTGTTTAATTATTGACCAAAATGATTGTAATTGCTCATTCATACTATAGTTTAAGATATGGAACCCTCAGCATAGAGGAATTAACCGAAAAAGCAGCTCAAATGGGACTTTGCAGTCTGGTGCTAGCCGATATAAACAACACAAGCGGTATTCCCGACTTTGTTAAAGCATGTAGGGAAAAAGGTATACAGCCCATGGCTGGTATCGATATCTTTGCTGGAAACCAGAGATTATACACACTCATTGCAAAAAACTCTGAGGGATATCGCGAGATGAACGAATGGGTGAGCCAATTTCATCTCGAAGGCAAACCTTATCCGATAGAAGGGCCGGATCATGAGGATATTATTTGCCTGTACCCGGCCGCCCCACGCTTACAACGCAGATTGAGCCCCACAGAATATATTGGGGTTACCCAGGCAGAGCTCACTCGCCTGCGCTACGAGACCTACCGTCGTTACGCCGATCGACTCATTGCTGTACACTATCTTACCTTCGAAGACGAAGAAGATTACCAGGTGCACCGCCATTTGCGAGCCATCGACAACAATATTCTGCTGAGTAGGCTTACCAGTAACCAGCTGGCACATCCCCAGGAATCGCTCAAAGGGGTCATCGAAGCCAAAAACAATTTTATACATTATGCTCAACTCATGCAAGCAGCACAGGAATTTACCGAAAAGGCAAACATAAATTTTGATTTTGAAGGCATTAAAAACAAAAAGACGTTTACCGGCAACATAGACGACGACCGCATCCTACTCGAGAAATTAGCCATGGATGGATTGGAATACCGCTACGGGCGCAAGCATAAAGAGGCCGCACAGCGTGTACGTAATGAATTAGACATCATTCACCGATTGGGCTTCTCGGCCTACTTTCTCATCACCTGGGATATCATCCGATACAGTATGTCGCAAGGATTTTACCACGTTGGCAGGGGTAGCGGCGCCAATAGTGTAGTGGCCTATTGCCTTCGAATTACCGATGTAGATCCCATCGAACTCAACCTGTATTTCGAACGTTTTATCAATCCTAAACGGAGCAGCCCACCCGATTTTGATATCGACTATTCATGGAAAGACCGAGATGAGGTAATTGACTACATTTTCAAGCGATACGGTCGCAGGCATACAGCATTATTAGGTAGCATGTCCACTTTTCGCGATCGTTCCATATACCGCGAATTAGGCAAAGTATATGGATTGCCTAAAGAAGAAATTGACGAGCTAGCACTCCATCCGGCATTACGTGCCACACGCGATCCTATTGCCCGTCAAATACATCACCTGGCCGAACGCATAGTGGACTTTCCTAATATACGCTCCATTCACGCCGGGGGCATACTCATCAGCGAAGAACCCATCACAGCCTACACCGCCCTCGATTTACCGCCCAAAGGCTTTCCCACCACACAATGGGATATGTATGTCGCCGAGAGCTTAGGTTTCGAAAAACTTGATATTCTAAGCCAACGTGGGATTGGACATATCAAAGAATGTGCGGAAATAATATTGAAAAATAGAGGGGTCAGCATGGATGTGCACCAGATAAATAAATTCAAAGCCGATCCCCTGGTCAAAGAACGAATACGCCAGGGCGAAACCCTAGGCTGCTTTTATATAGAAAGCCCTGCCATGCGTGGGTTATTAAAGAAACTCCGCTGCGATAACTATCTAACCCTTGTGGCAGCCAGTAGCATTATACGACCAGGCGTAGCTCGATCGGGAATGATGAGAGAATATATCTATCGATTTCATAACCCCGGTAAATTTAGCTATATACATCCTGTGATGGAAGAACAACTCAGCGAAACCTATGGAGTGATGGTTTATCAGGAAGATGTGCTAAAAGTTTGCCACCACTTTGCGGGGCTCGACCTGGCCGATGCCGATGTTTTACGCAGGGCCATGAGTGGAAAATTCAGGGGGCGCAAAGAAATGGACCGCATTGTAGATAAATTTTTCAGCCAATGTCGTCAGCGAGGCTATCCAGAGCCAATAATCGAAGAAGTATGGAGACAGATAGCCTCCTTTGCCGGATATTCTTTTTCTAAAGCTCATTCTGCCTCTTATGCGGTAGAAAGCTATCAGAGCCTATACCTCAAAGCCCACTACCCTCTCGAATTTATGGTAGCGGTTATCAACAATTTTGGGGGGTTTTATCAAAGTTGGGTTTATTTCAATGAAGCCCGGCGCTGGGGAGGCATCATTCAACTTCCCTGCGTGAACCATAGCGAGTATTTGACGAGCATCCGCGGAGATACCATTTATATGGGATTTGTGCACATCGAAAGCCTCGAAACTGCTTTTGCACATCAGATTGTTGAAGAGCGACACCGCCAGGGGCCTTACTCCGATCTAGCCGATTTTATGGATCGTACCCACGCCGGTCTGGCACAAACCCTCATCCTCATTCGCTGCGGAGCTTTTCGGTTCACCGGCAAAACCAAAGCCAACCTCATGTGGGAAGCCCATATGCTAAGCCATGGGAAAAAAATTCCGTTGACCCAGCAAATGACCCTCTTCAAGGTACCCACCCGCCCCTTCAAACTTCCTGAGCTACCCGCTAATTCTATCGAAGATGCTTACGACGAAATAGAGTTGCTCGGATTCCCAATTACCCTATCATGGTTCGATATGTTGCAAACTGCCTTCCGCGGCGAAGTCAAGGCACGCGATATGATTCATCACACGGGCCAAACCGTCCGCATGCTCGGTTATCTGGTCACCCTCAAAAATGTAAAAACCGTGTATAACGAGCTCATGCATTTGGGCACATTCCTCGATGCCGATGGAGAACTCTTCGATACCGTCCATTTTGCCAATTCCTTGAAAAATTACCCCTTCCAAGGCAAAGGAATGTACCTTTTATTAGGTTTAATCACCGAAGAATTTGGACATCCTTCACTCACCGTCCAGAAAATGGCCAAAATGCCCTTTAAACCCGATCCCCGAAGAGAAAAAGTTAAATAACTCTACGGTCCCCTCTTTCAAGCGATGCCCAAACCCCTAATATGCCCAAAATTACAAAAAGGGAAAAGGCCGTTTTCTGTGCAGCTATGTATTCGGAAAGATGATGGGCATTAATAACCCCTTTTCCCACAAAAAGATGAATTAAAAATGTTGCAATTCCCATACTTATCATTTGTCCTGTAAGACGCATGGTGCCTACAGTGGCTGAAGCTGTTCCCAACAAATTTCGTGGAACGCTGCTCATAACTGCATTTGTATTGGGTGATGAAAACAATCCGAAACCCAAGCCTATGAAAGCCAAAATAATTGCAATATAAACCAAAGAAGATTCTTTACCCAGGGGTATAAGAAAAGCCAGGCCGAGGGTGATGAGTGCCATTCCTGCAGAAGAAAGCCAACGCGAATCGTACCGGTCTGATAGGCGACCTGAAAACCACGCTACCAAAGCCATAACCCCGGGCTGCATCACTAAAATCAATCCTGCTTCGCGTGGGTTCAACCCTTTTACGTACTGCAAATACAAACTCAGCATGAAAGTAATTGCAAAAGTCATGGCATAATTAATTAGTGCAGCTAAATTGGAAAAAGCAAATCTCCGGTTGGACGTTAACAATCGTATATCAAAAACTGGATTTTTGTTATCCAATTCAACCCTAACAAACCATGCCATCCCCAGAGCTCCAGCTATAGCCATGGCAGCAGCTACACGTTCAGGAAGATGTGCAAAGCCATACATCAACACACTGAGAGATATTATGTAAAGCAACGAACCTTTTACATCGAAACGGCCAGCGCCCTCGTCCTTCCATTCACCATTTACTAAAGTAAAAGTGAGTATACTCACTCCCATTGTGGATACTGCAGAAAAATAAAAAATACTCTGCCAACCCCATTGTTTTATCATAAATCCACTGATTACCGGAGCCAATGACAATCCTAAATAAACCGCTGTTATATTCATACCAATCATTCGACCTCGTTCTTGTGAGGGATAAATATCTGTAAGAATAGCAATGTTGGTAGCAAATATCATGGCTCCTCCTATGCCTTGAATAACCCGGGCTGTCATAAGAACATATCTTGTCGTGCTTAGGGCACATACCCAACTAAAGATACCAAACAGAGCTGTTCCTATAATAAATATATGCTTGCGCCCCTTTATGTCGGCCCATTTACCAAGGGGAACCATCATCACCGCAGAAGCTAACAAAAACGACATAGCTACCCAACTCATTTGCAGCGCATTGAGGTTTAAGTCTCGACCCATTTGGGGTAAAGCCAGATTGACCGCCGAACCCATAAAAGGATTGACAAAAGAAGTGATGAGAATAAGGGCTAAAATGAAAGTGCGCGTTGTCTTGTCCATCAGAATATTTTTTCGCTCGTCCACTCCAAAAGTAGAAAAACATAATAAATGACATTACAGAAATTAAATTTGCCATAAATTCTTTTATCGATGCCTTCAGTAAAAAAAGATTTTTTATTGCTTGAGTTACAGGTTCGGCATTATATGGAAAAAGATGGTTCAGGGCATGATTGGTTTCATATTGAACGTGTGGTTCGTAATACCCTCCATCTAGCACAATTAACCGGTGCAAATGAAAATATTTGTAGGGCTGCAGCTTTGCTTCATGATTTGCCCGACCCTAAAATCAACAAATACGGACAGGAAATCTGGACTCATATTGATGCTTGGCTCGAAACAGCGGGTTTCGATGAAACAGAAAAACAGCAAATTACTTCAATCATTCAGCAATGCCATTTCGAAGGAGAAGGTGGACAAAATAACCCTACGAGCCTAGAAGCAGCTCTGGTGATCGACGCCGATCGTCTCGATGCCCTAGGAGCAATAGGTATAGCCAGAGCCTTTGCTTTTGGGGGGAGCCGCCACCGATTGATGTATGACCCTGTTGTGCCTCCCCGCCCAAATATGACCCGCGAAGAATACAGAAAAATCAATAGTCATACAATCAACCACTTTTATGAGAAACTCCTTTTGCTCAAAGACCGCATGCATACGCCTGAAGCCCGTAAAATAGCTGAAAATCGTCATGCTTTTATGGAAAAATTTCTCAATCAGTTTTTTAAGGAATGGTTTGGTGAAGACTTGCTCGATTAAACCTGAAACAAAACACTGGTGGGAGCTATCAATATTAAAATGTGAAAAAGAATTTTTACATAAAAACCAA
This sequence comes from uncultured Bacteroidales bacterium, assembly GCA_937981455.1. Classification (GTDB taxonomy): domain Bacteria; phylum Bacteroidota; class Bacteroidia; order Bacteroidales; family TTA-H9; genus UBA2030. The sequence continues at coordinate 14,075 of CALJNV010000196.1, forward strand.
ATAGAGCAAAACTTCCGATGACTCGTTTTGCTTTAACGATTGTGTTTGTTTTATTTCAGCTTGCCCATTACATGGAAATTTTTACCCTGGGTCCGATTTCATCAGCTTATAAGCATTCAGGTTTAATATAATACGGAAATTAAATTATAGGTACGTAAGAACGTTTGTGACTATCTTTGGCACATGAAAACAAACCCATGAAATATGACAATTAAAATTACGCTCGACGGAGGAAAAGTAGTTACAGCCCACTTAGGCAAACACAGCATAAAAACCGATCAGCCGATAAGGGGAGGGGGTACAGACTCGGCACCGGCACCTTACGATCTGTTTCTGGCTTCACTGGGCACGTGTGCAGGCATTTATATCCAAAGCTTTTGTGAACAGCGAGGGCTACCCTACCAGGATATTACTATTGATCAAACCATGATTTATGATCCTCAGGCCAGGCGCATGAAACAAATACGACTTGACATCAACTTACCAAAGGGGTTCCCTGAAAAATATAAGGAATCGCTGATACGTGCAGCAGAATTGTGTGCAGTGAAAAAGACCATTCAAGATCCACCGGAATTTTTAATAACGGCCCAAGAAAAATAACTCAAGTTCCTTGGCTGCTAAAAGAAAATACCAAAAGATAAATAAGCAATACCACACTCAGGGCGGCTGAAGGTATAGCAGCCCTCTCACCTGCCAGCGTCACAGATGTAACGGCAGCAAATCCAGTATTTTTAACGCTGAATAAAAGCGTATTGCTTATGCGTCGGGTTAAGGGCACATGCATTCGATTTTGGATACGTCCATAAATGAATCCACCACCAAAAAGCACCAATGTAAGCACCAACATGGGAATCAAAAGGGTATCAACAGATGCAGTAAAAGAATTATGATTGAGGCCTACAATGATAAAAACAATGAGGGCAAAGCCTGCATCAATTAATACCCCCCTTCGAGGCAATAGCCAGCGCCCTGCACAACCACGCCTCAAGGGGCGCGAGATGAGCAAAGGCATTAAGATGACAAAGACAATCATTTTCAAAACCTCATTGATAATATCAAGCTGCATACCCCAAACAAAAATGACAGCCAGAGGGAAAACCAAGACAAATGCAAGATAGCCACCGATGACACCCGTAGTAGCCAAATCAGTATCTCCCTTTAACATGAGGGCAAATGGCACGATGACTATGCCGGGGGGTGCGAGGGCGATAAAAAGAAATCCTTTGAGCAACTCCTGATCATTCCATACAAACAAAGCTGCCAGTCCCATGAGTATACCACCAAACAATAGATAATTAATAAGAAAAGGACCCAACAACCTATAAGGTAAAGAACGCAGAGGTAGTAAGGTTTTGAGAGAAAATCCAGCAAATGAGAAGGTCATCAAGAGGCCTAAAAATAAGGGTAGCATTTGCCGCATGACCTCGGCACCTTGAGGAAACAGTAGACCGGCACTCAAACTCACTACCAACCCAATATTGCGTTGATTACCTATTTTTTGAAAAATTGATCTTGACTTCATCTCTCCATTCTAATTCTCAATGATTAACAATTCAGGACGAGAAGATTGCTTAAATAAACACTTCTCTTGTATTCCCTTTTCCCTTGCAGTATATCACACCCGCAAATTTCCTTCTTTTTCTCAAACAACCCAATGTTGCATACTTTTGCGGTATGAGGCCAAATTATAAAACAACGAGCAAAAGAACCAGGATTTTCGCTGCACTTCCGGTAATGCAGGAATCGGAAT
>CALJNV010000197.1 GCA_937981455.1 uncultured Bacteroidales bacterium
CTCCCGGGCACTCGTATTGCCTCCGGTGATGTAACAGAGCCTGCAATTCCCTCAAGGATCAGAAAATCAAATCAAATATTGATTACCCTGAAACCCACTGATCTTTCTTTTGTATCAGAGGAAATGATAGCCATTGTTCTGCAGGAATTTCATAAAGCAGGAATTAGAATTCATTTAATGCAAAATTCTGCCTTAAGCCTATCGTTATGCGTTGATTATGATTCAGTTCGTGTCGGCCCTTTATTGGAGTCATTGTCTTCTCTTTTCCAGCTCAAATATAATAAAGACCTTACTTTATTAACTGTGCGGCATTATTTGCAGCAACCCGAAATTGTGGTGAAAGAAACCCAACATCGAAAAATATTGCTAGAGCAACGAAGCAGAAGTACTGCACAGTTTGTTTTCGTTGAATAAAAAAAACATTCACTGATGTTAAAAAGGTTTTTGGGATTTTTTTTCTTTGGATGGATGAGTCTCAGTCTATGGGCTACTGGACCCCGTGAAAGGATTAACCTCGACCGGGATTGGAGATTTCATTTTGGCCATGCCGCATGGCCTGAGAAAGATTTTAATTTTAGTCTGGTAAGTATTTTTTCAAAAACAGGCAAGTCAGAAGGAACTGCCGTGGACCCAGCTTTCGACGACAGCCATTGGTCGAAAATAGATTTACCTCATGACTGGGCGGTAGAATTGCCTTTTGTCAATCACCCTTCCATCGAAGTGATGAGCCATGGATACAAACCCGTAGGAGGCTTTTTCCCTGAAACCAGTATAGGTTGGTACCGTAAGTCTTTTCTTGTTCAGCCAAAAGATTCGCTCAAGCGCTTTTCTATTACTTTCGACGGTGTATTTCGTGACGCCTATTTTTGGCTCAACGGTTGCTATCTAGGCCGCAACGAAAGTGGACATATTGGTGTTGACTACGACATCACGAATTATCTGTACTTCGATCGTCCCAATGTATTGGTAGTGAGGGTTGATGCTACACAATACGAAGGTTGGTTCTACGAAGGCTCCGGCATTTACAGGCACGTTTGGCTCAACAAATATTTTCCTGTGCACATTCCGGAAGGGGGTAGTTTTATTTATTCGCAATTGAAAGGCTTTGATGCTCAATTACATTTTGAGACGCAAGTTAAAAATTCGGATAATAGAGATGTAGAGGCTGTCCTTATTACACGCTTAATAACCCGTGAAGGAGTAAAGGTTGCTGAAAAGCGGAATCCCCTGGGAAAAATTAAAAATGGGAGTTCAGTATGGATTAAAGATAAGCTGAATATAAAAAATATCCGACAATGGTCTTTAGATGATCCCTATTTGTATAGGGTTGAGCAGGAAGTCGTATCCGGTGGCCTGAGGGTGGATCGCAGAGTTATTCGAACGGGTTTCCGCACCGTAGAATGGTCAGCCGATAAAGGATTTAAATTGAACGGAACACCCATAAAATTGAAGGGAGTGAATATGCATCAAGACCATGCTGGGGTTGGCGTAGCACTGCCTGATGGCTTGTTAAGGTATCGAGTGCATCTTATAAAAAGAATGGGTGCCAATGCATGGCGATCGTCTCACAATCCTCCAGCTCCTGAGTTACTCGATGCATGCGATAGTTTGGGTATTTTAGTGCTTGACGAAACCCGCCTGCTCAGCAGCAGCCCTGAATATTTGGATCAGTTTCGCCGAATGATTCTTCGCGATAGAAATCACCCATCGGTAATATTATGGAGCATAGGTAATGAAGAAGGATGGGTGCAGACCACACCCGTGGGCAAAAAGATCGCTCTCACCATGCTTGAGCTCCAACAGCAACTCGACCCTACACGATTAAGTACCTACGCCGCCGATTTGCCCAATGTTTTCAAGGGTATCAACGAAATTATTCCTATCCGCTCGTTCAATTATCGCGAAAAGCACATGGAAGCGTATCATCGGGATCATCCGCATCAGCCTATTCTAGGCACTGAAATGGGGAGCACCGTAACTACACGTGGAATTTATTCTACCGATTCTATCAATTGCTATTTGCCTGACCATGATTTAACAGCTCCCTGGTGGGCCTCAAGAGCCGAAGAGTGGTGGCCTATAGCTGCTGAAAATGATTGGATGGCAGGGGGGTTTATCTGGACAGGCCTTGACTATCGTGGAGAACCCACCCCCTTTCAATGGCCTAATATCTCCTCTCATTTTGGTGTGATGGATGTATGCGGTTTCCCCAAGAATCTCTATTATTACTACCAATCGTGGTGGAACGAAGCATCAGATGTTTTGCATATTTCTCCTCATTGGAATTGGCCCCTGCGGCAATGGAAAGATCGTGATGTGGAGGTTTGGATAAACACCAATGCCGATAGTGTGAAATTACTTCTCAATGGTAAAGATTTGGGCACAAGTCGGGTACACCCCAATCGGCATCTTCTCTCCAAGGTTACATATGAACCGGGCACACTCGAGGCCATCGGATATCGACAGGGTAGAGAAATACGAAGGAAAATGGAAACTACGGGGCCGGCTTTTGAGTTGGTCGTTGTACCCCATAAAACTACCGCATGGGCAGATGGGCGAGATATAGTGGTGATGAATATCCATGCCATCGATTCAGGGGGGAGGCTAGTACCCACGGCTAACCATAAGGTTCAGTTTACTATAAATGGACCAGGACGCATCATTGGCGTTGGGAACGGAGATCCCTCTTCGCATGAACCTGACAAATGCCCTGAGGGTAAATGGCAACGTTCTCTTTTTAACGGTTGGTGCCAGGTGATTGTGGAAATGGGTACAGAACCGGGCGTGGTTAAATTTAATGCGGTATCAGAGGGGCTTTGGCCTGGGGGGACCGAAATACATACTGTAGATCCTTCATCGGGTGTTCATTTGCCGGGTCCCGTTATACCTACAGCATCCTCGCGATTGAAAGATGAGACCTTTATTCATGGCGCAGATATAAGTTTCTTGCCTCAGCTCGAAGCCGAAGGCCGAAAATTTTTCGATTTTGGAAACAACCAACCCGAAGATGCCTTAACAATTTTGAAACGTTATGGCTTTAATTACATACGCCTGCGTGTTTTTTACGATCCTTCACAGCCTGAGGGCTATTCCCCAGAAAAAGACTATTGTGGGCTGAAGCAAACTTTAATCATGGCAAGGCGTATTAAAGCCGCTGGCATGAAATTTCTACTCGATTTTCATTATAGCGATTATTGGGCCGATCCGGGAAAACAATTTACACCCTTGGCCTGGAGAGATTTACCCTATGACTTACTCAAGGATTCGATCTACACCTATACTCGAAGGGTCTTGCTTGCATTAAAGTCTCAAGGCACACTTCCCGATATGGTCCAAACAGGCAATGAGATCAATCATGGGATGCTTTGGCCTCAGGGGCATATTTCTAATCCTCAACAACTTTCAGGTTTGTTGGTGTCTGCCATTCAAGCCGTGAAGAGTGTATCTCCCGAGATTATAATTATGTTGCACCTTGCCCTGGGGGGGCAAAATGAAGAATGTGTGTGGTGGCTCGACCAAATGTTTTCGCGTGGTGTCGATTTTGATGTTATTGGACTTTCTTATTACCCCCGCTGGCATGGTACTCTCGATGAATTGAATTACAATCTGCGTGATTTAATTCGTCGTTACAATAAAGAGATTGTGGTGGTGGAATATTCTCATCAAAAACGCGAAGTGTTCGATATCGTAAAATCATTGCCCAGGGGCAAAGGAAGAGGTATTTTTATTTGGGAGCCTCTCAATACCTGGGAGAGTATTTTTACGTGGGAAGGGAAACCTACCCGCCATTTGCGAACCTACAGGCAAATTTTTAATTAGTGAATTGATAATGTTTGTATGCTTGCATAAAAGTAAAGGCTGTCAGGTTGCCTTCATGCCTGCCTTTAATATTTTGGTTGTGGCGTAGATTAATTGGTCTCAGGCACAATTTGATCGGCTGGAAGCCTTGAGGGTTTAAAGATTTCAAGTATGCCTTTGAGCCCAAGGGTCATGGCGAGATTGAGAAAATATGCCAGATAGGCCACCAAGAGGGCGCTACCGGCCAAAGCTGCCAATACCATGAAAATGTCGAACTCACCATTGTAATATAAAGTTCTACGAAGCATTCCTAATAGACCTGCCATACCCATAAAAGCACCCATACCCACACCACCGAGGAGATGTAACCAAAAATGGTATGAGGTTAGCTTTAAGCTGTACAACTCAATCCCGTTGGTGAGAATGGGAAGAACTTTGTACACAACTGCATAAAGTGTCATTGTTAAGCCCACAAGCACAGCCACATGTACATGCGGCCCAACTATCCATTGGGTGTTGTGTAAAATACGATTCATACCTAAATCGGCCTGAATAATTCCAGCAGCCACTGCAAGTGCAAAGCCCAGCAGTCCACCCAATAGAAATTTGAGTTCTGGCGTCCATTTCAAGGGGCGACTATTCCATAAAGTAACCAGGCTGATGAATACTGCAAGCCCTTGAGTGATAAGTTCAAAAGCTGTTACAAATTGTCCGGATACGAGCTTCAAAATCATGGGCTGAGCCTGATCAGATAGTAAATGGTGCGACCATACAGTCCACGATACCACCAATTCGAGAAGCAAAAGGCCTCGCGCGACGTTTTCCATGTATACATTTTTCTTCCCAGTTATCAGCATGACCATCAAATA
>CALJNV010000198.1 GCA_937981455.1 uncultured Bacteroidales bacterium
GACTGGTATAAGAAAGACAAAGAAGGACATTTTGTATCGCCTTTTGATTGGACGGATGTCATCGCCTTTGATTATTCCCACCCTGATATGCGGAGGTATATGACTGAAGCGATGCTGTGGTGGGTAAAAAATACAGATATCGATGGGTTTCGTTGTGATGTGGCGGGGCTGGTTCCGGTTGATTTTTGGAATGATACACGAAAAGCTCTGCAAGCCGTAAAACCTGTTTTTATGCTTGCTGAGTCGGACGATATCCCATTGATGTACAATGCCTTCGACATGGCTTATAACTGGAAGTTGATGAGTTTGATGCATAGGGTTACGCAAGGGAAGGCTGGAGCACGCCAGCTCGACAGCCTTATCCATCGCTACCTTAGAGATTATCCTCAGGGTAGTTTGATGATGAATTTTACCAGCAACCATGACGAAAACTCGTGGGCAGGCACAGAGTACGAGCGCTATGGTGATGGTGCACTGGCCATGGCCGTCCTCTCAGCTACCATTCCCGGTATGCCCCTCATTTACACAGGTCAGGAAGAACTATTGCTCCGTCGCTTGAAATTTTTCGATCGCGACCCTGTGGGGTTTAGTAAATATGAACTGGCCAGTTTTTATCAAACCCTCTTTGAACTCAAAAAGTCTACTCCAGCCCTCTGGAATGGAAATTACGGAGGGGCATACCAACCTATTAAGAACCATGCAGGCAACAACATTTTTGCATTTTTGCGCAGCAGGGGTGATAGCCGAGTTCTGGTTATCATTAACATAAGTGAAAAATCGATTGACTGCAGCCTTAACGATTTAGCGGCTGCAGGCGAGTGGCGTGATGTATTCTCTGGAAAAATTTTAACCCTTAATGGAAAAGATTCTTTACATCTTGAACCCTGGCAATATCTTGTGCTTAAAAAATAACCCCACCACTGCCTGATTGGGGGCCGGCGGGTTTTTGATGTAATTTTACCGCCGGTTTTTTGTTTTTGTAATAGTATTTGTATGCCTGAATACAATGAAGAAATGCCCCTCAAAATCATCATTCAGCAATTAATGGATGATTATCAATTGAGTTCTAAACTCAGGCAGATGCGTATTCAAAAAATCTGGACGCGCATTGTGGGTCAATACGCAGCCTCTCAAACGGAAGAAATAACTTTTAAAAATGGTCGTCTGGCCGTTACTCTTAAATCGGCTGCTTTGCGAAATGAACTCACTTTTGCCAGTTCCAAAATTGTAAAGAATATTAATAAACTTCTTGGAGAAGAGGCGGTTGAAGATATACGTTTTTTTTAAATACAGTTTTTTCCTCTATGGCTCAAGTCCTGCGATAGCCTGAATAAAAGTAATTTTTTAAACAAATGGTTAAAAATTGTTGTCTACCTTAGTGTTCCAAATGATGGAATATGTTAAAAGAGTACGTCTTTGGAGATGAAGATGTTATAAAATTTTGTGAAATTACCCGGGATAACAATCTTATTCATAACCCACAGTATATGAAGGAAAACGGAAAAAAAACCGTTGTCCCTGGTATGCTCATTCTTTCCACTGCTATTGGAATGGCGGCCGATTTAATATCATCCGGGGCCAACATGCTCGAGCTTTACTTTCATTCAATCATTGGAACAGGTGAAAAATCAGAGATTGGTTATATCCTTCAGCAACAAGATCCTATCAGGGCTGAGATCATAGCACGAAATACAGTAAATACTCTTAGTAAAAAAGGCAACCCTAGCCTCCTAATGCAGATGGATTCTTTGCCACTGTTTACCCGGGAAGGAATACTTCGCACCTTGGATGTTAGGCCCGGACAGATGCAGCAGTTTGCTGCCATGACAGGGCTCGCCAATGATGCGTTGGGTTATTTGCTTTTTGCCATTACCTATGCCAGTCGGGGCCTGTTGCTTTCCATTGACGAACCCCAAACTGATATTGAACGTGAAATCAACCATTACCTCGATAAAACCATCAATCCCGATCAGCTCTCTCCATTTTATCAATACCTGAAAATTTACTTACCTCCGCAGGCCACAAAACCTTCACCCGACAAAGACCTTGATTATTTTATTCATTTTACCCGAGTGAAGGAAGGTCGGACCTACGATGCTAAAGTTTTTTGTTATCAAAATGCAAATCTGATCTACTACTCTGAATACCAGCTTATAGCTATTCCCGATAGGCTGATTATGCGTATGGCCTCTGTGGCATAAAAAATCACATGATTTTTAGGTGGAAGCATTTTTTGCCTTCTATGAAACCTTCCAATAGATCGCCAGAGGCAACGGGTCCCACGCCTTCGGGTGTTCCAGTAAAAATATAATCACCTTGTTTCAAGGTAACAAACCGGGATACGTAAGCCATCAGTTTAGGAATGGGAAAAATCATATGACCTGTATAACCTTCCTGCACCAGCGCACCATTTTTATGGAGTTGAAAATGAATGTTAGAGAGATCGGGGTAATCGCTGAGGGGGAAAAAGGTTCCTACAGGGGCCGAAAAATCCCACGATTTTGCTATTTCCCAGGGTAAACCTTGTTTTTTGCATTTATTTTGAAGGTCACGAGCGGTAAAGTCGATGCCAAAACCAATGGCATCGATGTAGTTCAGCGCAAAATTTTCGCTAATGCACTTGCCTAATTTACTTACTCTCAGAACCAGTTCCCCCTCATAGTGGAGGTCTTGCGTAAATTCTGGGATATAAAAGGGGTGCCGGCGAGGAAGTAAGGCACTCTCGGGCTTCATAAAAAAAACAGGCTCTTCCGGAAGATTATTATTGAGTTCTTTTACATGGGCAAGGTAATTGCGCCCTATACAAATGATTTTCATACACGGTGGATTTTATCGCAAAACTATACAATTCCTTTGGTTTTAAGCTCTAATTTTGCAGTATGCATCGCAATTGGCAGATTCAAATCAATGGTTTTAGAGCCTATCTTAAGGTAGAGAAAAACCTTTCAGTGCATACTGTAGAGGCTTATATCCATGATGTATCGTTATTGGTGGAGTATTTGTCGATGTCGGCAGAACCTCCTTTGCCTTCGGCTGTTACGGCTGCAGACCTGCAGTCTTTTCTTAAATATCTCTATGAACTGGGATTGGAAGCCAGTACACAAGCAAGAATTATCTCAGGCCTGCATTCTTTTTTTGGTTGGATGCTTATGGAAGGTAGCCTCAAACACGATCCCTCTGTGCTGCTTGAGAACCCTCGATTGAGCAGAAAATTGCCCGAGGTATTGTCGGTTGAGGAAATTGACCAAATGATAAATCAAATAGACCTGAGCCAGCCCCAGGCAACGCGCAACAGGGCTATGCTTGAAACGCTTTTTGCGTGTGGGCTGCGCGTAAGCGAGCTCATCGACCTGCATATTTCAAAGGTTCATGTGCAAGAAGAATTTATTTCGGTCGTTGGCAAAGGCAACAAAGAGAGGTTGGTGCCTATAGGTTCGGAAGCCTTAAAATGGATTCAGCTCTACATCAAAAACGAACGCATTTATCTCCCCATAACCAAAGGGGCTGAAGATGTTTTATTCCTCAACCGGCGAGGGAAGAAGATGAGTCGCCAGATGGTTTTTTATATTATTAAAAATTTGGCTCAAGCCGCTGGAATTCATAAAAATATCAGTCCTCATACTTTTCGACATTCTTTTGCAACTGCTTTGCTCCATAATGGAGCCCATCTGCGTGCTGTGCAAGAAATGTTGGGCCATGCATCCATTACCACCACCGAAATTTATACACATATCAACAAAGAATTTTTACGCGAAACAGTGCTTAAATACCATCCATTGTACAACAAAACCTGAAGGAAGAATTTCGAAGAAAAAAGCCGGTGTGGAAACCGGCTTTCACTTCATATAACATGAGATTGGTAGGTATTTACTGCTATCCGGTTTTTTATATTTTACGCTTCAACGGGTGGATTTTCGGTTTCTGCGCTGGTCAGGTCATTTAGGGGTTGGGAAGGATAATATTTATCCACCCCTTCATCACTCTTGAAAAAAGATATTTTGTTCTTTTTCTTTAAACCCGAAAGACTCGATCTGAGGCTGATTTCAGCTTTCTTGAGTAAAGCTTTGTCTCCGAGTTTGTATTCATCCTTCATAATAGCAATCATATCCCTGGCTGCCAGAGGCCTGTCGGCATTGGCTAGGGTGCGAAGAATAAAATCGGTATATGGAATGTCTAATTCCGGAATTAGGCTTTTTCTGCCTCTTGAATTCATTTTGGGGCCTCTAACTTTTTCTCCAGACTTATAGGGTGATTTGGCTTTTTGTTTTTTTCCTTTAGGTTCTGTGGAATCTTCTAAAATACTTTCTACATCAATGGTTTGGGTTAAGGCTTCTATTTTATCTTTGCGAGGTCTTCCTCTTTTGCCTTTAAATTGGGCTTCAGGAATGGGTTGAGGCTCTGGAATTGCAGCAGCGGCTTCTGTGATAGCCTTGCGAGGGCGGCCTCTTTTCGTTTTTACTGATGCAATTGGAGGTTCCCCTCCGATGACTTTTTCTGCGGGTTTTT
>CALJNV010000199.1 GCA_937981455.1 uncultured Bacteroidales bacterium
AGGCTTTGTAATAGTGCCTTTTTGGGTGTATAACACAGTAGGAATTTTCGAGTCTTTTTTAAATAGCATTATAGTTGATGAATCTTGGGTTTTGTTCTTTTGAATCCACAAAACATAAGGAAGAGAATCGGGTAAGAAAAATTCTGCTACATAATGAAATCTGATGACTGAGTCGGATGCAGAATGGTAAATTAAAAGATCATTAAGTTCTGATTTTGTTTTGAAATTTTGGTCAGAGGATACACTATCTGCTGGCAGCAGAGGCTTGGCTAGAGCAGCCAGTAAACTACCTTTTTTTTGGACATTGAAATCTTTAAGGCCGTTTATCCTTATCTTTTGATCGTTTATTAAATTTAAAATCAGCAAGCTATCCTGGGGAAGGTCTTTATCCTTGACTTTTTTGATTTTAAGTTTCCTAAGGGTATCGAAAGGAGGTTTTAATGGCGCAACCAGCAGCGTTTCATCTCCACTAAAAATGGGTTTACTGCCACGTTTGAATAATTGTTCACGGCCTGTATTTAAGTTTTTGATATGTAAAATATTATCTCCTCGTCCAGGTTCTTCTACCCAAGAGGCATAGGATCCCGAAGCACTGATTATCCATTCAGAAATGTTGTTCCAACGGGCGTAATCTGAATGGCTCAGGCTTTTTTGGGCAAAGACTTGGATGCTATCCATTGAAATCATCTGCATAAGCATTGCCAATAATCGGATTGAGCTGCTAAAGAATAGTGTTCTGTTTATCATACAATTTATAAATTTGCCATAGCATGATTTACTAAACAAAATAAATATAAACCACTAATATTGTTACAATTAAATTTTAAAATCGTCATTTCACCTGCAATTGGCAACAATATGGGTTTTTCTTATTGCAAAAATGATAAATTTGGGCATAATTAATCGGGATATTTAAACCAATGGAATACATTAAATTTACCAAAGAGCAACTTATAAATCTTGAATTTTCGCTCAATCGTGAAATTTTGCGTTCTAATCGAGCTGGTTCGTATGCTTGCCAAACTCTTGCCGGATGTAATACCCGCAAATACCATGGTTTGTTGATTTGTCCGCAGCCTGGGATTGATGATGACAATCACGTTTTACTCTCAAATGTGGATGAAACTATCATAGCTGGAGGAGTGGAGTTTAATTTAAGCATTCGAAGGTACCAGGGAGGAGTTTATCACCCGAAAGGGCATAAATATTTGAGGGAATTTAAAATCGACCAGGTGCCTGTAATTACCTTTCGTGTGGGTAATGTTTTGATTAATAAAGAGATGGTATTTACCACTAACGAAGATCGAATTTTACTGAAATATACAATAGTAGAAAGCTCAGAGCCATCAATAATACTGCGCTTTAAACCTTTTCTTGCATTCCGTAATGTACATTTTTTAACTCGGGCGAATATGGATGCCGATACATCGGCTATTCCCATACCTCATGGTATAACTGTAAAAATGTATCAGGGTTATACTCCACTTTATATTCAATTTTCGAAAAAAGCAGAATACACCCATAGCCCTGACTGGTATTACAATGTTGAATACATCAAAGAAATAGAAAGAGGATATGAAGCCCATGAGGATCTTTTTGTGCCGGGATATTTTGATGTTGAGATGCGGCGGGGAGAGAGCATCGTATTTTCAGCAGGAACCACTGAGACAGAACCTGGAAAACTGAAACAACGATTTGCTATTGAGGAACGAAAGCGGATGCCACGCGATACCTATATTAATTGTCTTAAAAATTCTGCACAACAATTTATAGTCAATCGAGAGGGCAAGACACAACTTATTGCGGGTTATCCTTACTTTGGTCGTTTTAGTCGCGATACGTTTATTGCTTTGCCAGGCCTAGCTCTCACAACCAACCAGTATGATCTTTTTCATAATGTACTTTCGTCGATAGTACCGGAGCTCAATGGACCGCTTTTCCCAAATATACTTCGCCGTAAATTTCCTGTTTACAATTCAATAGATGCCCCTTTATGGTTCATTTGGGCTGTTCAGAAATACTACTATAAGACGGGTAAAGCTGGTCAGATTTGGAGTGATTTTGGTGCGGCCATATTACAGATCATGAATGGCCTTAAAGAGGGGACTCAATACAATATACACTTGCACGACGATGGTCTTTTATATGGAGGGGTTGCGGGGGAGGCCCTTACCTGGATGGACGCTATCATCGATCACCAACCTATTACTCCCAGGATGGGTGCACCTATAGAAGTAAGTGCCTTATGGTACAATGCCATCGCTTTTTTAATTGAACTTACCACCAAGGCCCGTAAGAAGATAGACACACTTTACTGGAAAGAAACTCTAAACCTGGCAGGGCAAAGCCTTCTGGCAAAATACTGGGATAAGGACAAAGGTTATTTAGCTGACTGTATTGATGAGCAAGGTGCCGACTTTACCATGCGACCCAACCAAGTAATTGCAGCGGCCATGCCTCATACCCCATTACCAGAGGAAATAAGAAAAAGTCTTTTGAGTAAAGTTAAACGCGAATTACTTACACCTCGTGGATTACGAACCCTTTCGCCCATGCATCCTCAGTACAAAGGGACTTACTCTGGTGATCAGATTTCGCGTGATCTGGCTTATCACCAAGGAAGTGCTTTTCCCTGGCTTTTGGGATTTTTTGCTGAGGGTTATCTCCGCATTCATGGAAAGGGAGGACTTTCTTTTATTAAAAACTTGTTTTACGGCTTTGAACCCGAGATGTTTGAACATGGGCTAACTTCTATTTCAGAAATTTATGATGGTGATCCCCCCCACAAACCGGCCGGAGCCATTTCACAGGCCTGGAGTGTTGCCGAATTACTGCGCATGTATGAACTGATTGAGTATTACGAGAAACAAGATAACTAATAAACAAAATTCAATAGAGATATGAGAGTGTTGATGTTCGGATGGGAATTTCCTCCACACATAACCGGAGGGTTGGGAACAGCCTGTTATGGACTTACTAAAGGACTACTCAAGCAAGGCATAGAAGTAATCTTTGTTGTGCCCAAAGCATATGGTGATGAAGACCAATCGGCGGTCAGACTGGTAAATGCCAGTGATGTAGTTGTTGACCCAGAGGACTCCGAATTTCGGGAATTGTGGAAGAACATAAAATATATGGAAGTTGCATCCAATATCATCCCTTACGTTAGTCCTGAATATTTCGAGGAAATGCAAGCCCAAATCGAAGAAGAATTGCGCTTACACCGCAACGAACATCATGTATTAGGCCGTAAATATGAATTTTCCGGAAAATATGGCCCTCGGCTCATGGAGGAAGTGTCGAGGTATGCACTTATTGCCTCAGCCATTGCCACCAAAGAAGATTTTGATGTCATACATTCACATGATTGGCTTACTTACCCTGCAGGCATAGCCGCAAAGAATGCGAGTGGTAAACCCCTGGTAGTTCACATTCATGCAACAGAATTCGACAGAACAGGACAAAACGTAAATACTATTATTTACGAAATCGAAAAAAAAGGCATGGAAGAAGCTGATTACGTGATCAGTGTATCCAACTTTACAAGAAACATTTGCATTGAAAAATATAACATCGATCCGAATAAAATTTTCACGGTTCACAATGCTGTGGAACCTGTAAAAGAGGATATTGACAAATTACGTGAGGAAAGACACTTAAAAGATAAGGTAGTTACTTTTTTGGGGCGTATTACCTATCAAAAAGGACCTGAGTATTTTGTGGAGGCTGCGCGCAAAGTCCTCGACAGATATCCCCATGTGAGGTTTGTGATGGCAGGTACTGGCGATTTGCAACAAAAAATGATTCGTCGGGTAGCCAAGCTTAAAATGGGTACGAAGTTTCATTTCACTGGTTTTCTCAAACCCGATGAAGTCAACCGTTTGCTGGCGCTCACCGATGTTTTTGTTATGCCCTCTGTATCAGAACCCTTCGGTATTGTTCCTCTGGAAGCTATGCGCTCGAATGTACCTGTTGTAATTTCCAAGCAATCGGGAGTTTCGGAAGTACTCAAACATGCCATTAAGATTGATTTTTGGGATGTAAACGCTATGGCCGATGCTATTTACGGATTATTGAAGTATCCCAGAATCTCTGAAATGTCGGCCAGAGAAGGAAAAGTAGAAGTGGATAACCTTAAGTGGGAAAAAGCAGCAAAAGAAGTCAAAGAGGTTTATGAATTGACCTTAAATAAAAAGTCCTAATATTTTTTAACCCCAAATTTATCAGCCCATGAGGTCCATTTGTTTTTATTTTCAAGTTCACCAGCCCTACCGGCTACGTACTTTTCGTTTTTTTGACATAGGTGTTGATTCTAATTATTATGATGAATACCAAAACAAATACATTATTCGCCGGGTTGCTGAAAAGTCTTATTTACTCACCAATGAATTGATTTATGAACTCATAAAAGTTCACGGGGGAGCTTTTAAAGTAGCCTTCTCCATTTCAGGTATTGCTCTGGAGCAATTAGAAAAATATGCGCCTGAAGTGATAGAAAGTTTTCAAAAACTTGCCTCCACCGGGTATGTTGAGTTTTTAGGTGAAACATATGGACATTCACTGGCCAGCATACGCAATCAGGATGAATTTCGTCGACAGGTACTTTTGCATTCTCAAAAAATTGAAGAGTTATTTGGCCAAAAACCCGCCTCCTTTCGTAATACCGAACTTATTTATTCAGATGACATTGGACAAATGGCCGCAGAGCTAGGCTTTAATATTGTACTTGCGGAAGGAGCTAAGCATATTCTCGGTTGGCGAAGTCCAAATTTCCTGTATTACAATGCCCGAAATCCTAAATTAAAAGTCTTACTGAGGAATTTCAGACTCAGCGATGACATTGGTTTCCGATTTTCGAATAAAGCCTGGAGCGAATGGCCTCTTACCGCCGAAAAGTATGTGAATTGGTTAAAAGCATTCGACGAAAAACAACAAATTGTAAACATTTTCTTGGATTATGAGACTTTTGGAGAACATCAGTGGAAAGAAACTGGCATTTTTGAGTTTTTACGTGCTCTTCCCGCTGAAGTTATAAAAAAATCTGATTATCGTTTTATTACACCTTCTGAGGCTGCCCTTGCCTATCAACCTGTGGCTCCCATTCATGTGCCTTATCCCACTTCATGGGCCGATGAAGAAAGAGATTTAACCGCCTGGATTGGTAATGAGCTCCAAGATGAAGCTGTGGCTAGCCTTTATTCTCTTGCCCCCAAAGTATATTGCTGTGATGATCCCAGAATCTGGAACGACTGGATGTACTTGCAAACCAGCGACCATTTCTACTACATGTGCACCAAATGGTTTTCGGATGGTGAGGTGCACAAGTATTTCAATCCCTACCCATCACCCTACGAGGCTTATATTAATTATATGAATGTACTTTCCGATTTTATTTTAAGGGTTGAAAAAAACTCCTCAGGTAAAGAATATTATGAAGGTTGGCCCTCGATGAAAAGCATTCTTGAATTTGCAAATAGCCCTAAACAAAGAAAAGGTTTTGTATCGAAAGACACCACAATTTCAAAGCCTAGAACGATCCCCAAAAAAATATCTTGGGATGACCTTAACGCGATGAACGATAGCCAATTGAAAAAAGGATTAAAGTCAACTGAGAATGAACTTTTGGCTCGTGTAATTCATAAAGCTTCTGCACCTATTGCCAGTAAGCTTATGTCTTTGATGAGCAAGAAGCAAAAACTCGAAGTTGAGCAGATAACTTCTGCAATTAAATCCGTTACTGCTAAAGCCTTACAAGAAGCCCTGGATGAAATCATCAAAAATAGCAAATAGTTAATATTGAAAATCAGGTGCTTAGAATA
>CALJNV010000200.1 GCA_937981455.1 uncultured Bacteroidales bacterium
GAACATTCTGCCCCTTTCGATGCCCTTGTGCAGGTTACCGAGGGCCAAGCAGAAATCATTATCGGCGGTGTTTCTCATTCATTGAGGCAGGGGCAGTGCATCATCATGCCGGCCAATGTTCCGCATGCAGTGAAAGCTCTCGAGCGTTTTAAGATGGTTTTGACAATGATGAAAGGCTGAAAAGGAGGCTATTTTTATGAGTGAATTAATAAACAATTCGTTTATGCGTAAAATGCGACTCAAGGAATTGATCCTTAAGTTGCACGAGGGGGTAGATCAAGATACCGTTAGGGCAGAACTAATGGAGGTTTTAAGTAAAATTCCCTACGGTGAAGTAGTGGAAGTTGAGCAGGAGCTCATTGAAGAAGGGTTACCGCAAGAAGAGGTCCTTCGATTGTGCGATGCCCACTCGGCCGTGCTTGAGGGAAATATCGACCTTAGTGCTATGAAGCCTATACCTGAAGGGCATCCGGTAGATGTTTTCAAAAAAGAAAATGAAGCTTTGAAGAATGTGACTGCCCAGGCTCGGGAAGCTATACATAAGGTATTAGCCGCTGAGGCAACAGACATTCAAAAGGTACTTGAAATCAGAGGGTTATTTAATCAGCTTTTCGATGTTGATAAACACTACAAACGCAAAGAATATCTCTTATTTCCTTATCTCGAGAAAAAAGGCATTACAGGGCCTCCGGCCGTAATGTGGGGAAAGCACGATGAAATAAGAGATCAGCTGAAAGGAAGCATCGAGATTTTGCAAATGACGGATGTGGCTGCTGATGAATGGAAAGCTGCAGCCCAGATGGTGCTTTTACCTGCTCTTGCTGCCATTGAGGATATGGTTACCAAAGAAGAACAAATTTTGTTTCCCATGTCTTTAGATGCACTAGCAGAGGGCGATTGGTTCGAAATCGATCATCAAACCCCTGACATTGGCTATTGCCTTTACGACCCTCCTAAACAATGGAAGCCCGTAGGCCTTACCAGTGAAGAAACGATAAAAGATGATTTTTCTGGAGGCCTGGTCAGGACCCCTTCGGGCAATTTTAATGTGAAAGAACTCATAGCCATTTTAAATACATTACCCGTTGACATCACCTTTGTGGATAAAGATGATCGCGTAAGGTATTTTTCGCAAGGACCGCATCGGATTTTTCAACGCAATCGAGCCATCCTCCATCGTGATGTTAGATATTGTCATCCCCCCGCCAGTGTTCATATTGTGGATAAAATACTGGAGGATTTCAAAAACGGTAAAGCAAATCATGCTCCTTTTTGGATTAACATGCGAGGTAGAATGATATATATTGAGTATTATGCAATGAGAGATCTCGAGGGTAATTATTTAGGTACGCTTGAAGTTTCTCAGGACATAACACGCTACCGTGAGTTGGAGGGAGAACAACGAATTCTTAATTACACTAAGTAAATCAAAATAATCTATTATGAAAGGCAAGCTTATAATTACTCCGCGCACCAAAGTTTTGGACCTATTGGAGGCCTATCCACAGCTGGAAGACAAATTAATCGAATGGGTACCAGCATTTGAAAAATTACGCAATCCATTGCTTCGGCGCACAGTTGCACGAATAACAACCCTTAGCCAGGCTGCTGCTATAGGCAACGTTTCGGTTGAAATTCTTGTCAATCGTCTGAGAAAGCTGGTTGGCCAGGATGAAGAGGTTATCGAAGAGGTACGAAAAAATACAGAAAGTAAACCCGCGTGGGTCGACGAATTGCCCATAGGCGGTGAATTAAACGCCGGGCCTATTCTGGCAGCAGGTGAGCATCCTGTGGGACAGGTAATTGCCGATTTGCAGAATTTAGAAAAGGGTAAACAATACCGTCTGATAGCCCCCTTCCTTCCGGTTCCTTTAATTGATAAGGCAACTGGATTGGGATTTATACATTGGGCTGAAAAAATAAATGAGAACGAATTTCACATTTATTTCAGGCGCTGAATTATCTTTGCGACGGTTATATCCTGCAACGAAAGATTGGAAACTCTCTTGCCGTTGCAGGTTTTGTTTTTATAAAACACAGCAAACCATGAAAACCTTTTACAGGGAAGATGAAGTACGTATTAAAGAAGTACCCAACGCGGGCAGATTGGTTGAAGGCGCTGATTATCAAATTATAAGATTGATTTTAAAGCCTGGTGAGTTTCAAATGCCACACCGTAATCAAAACAGAGTTATTTTCTATGTTTTGAAAGGGAGGGGAATTTTACAGGTAGAGGGGCGCAGTTTTCAGCTAAGTGTAGGAGATGGAGCCGAGGTTATGACCTATGAAATGCGAGCCTGGAAAAATCAGGGGGAAGAAGAATTAGAGTTATTGATTTTTAAATTTTTATAGTACCTATTTCTTTTAATTTACGTACCTTGAGGTTACTTTAAGTGATGGGGATCAAACTGCAAGGGTAGTAATGAGCTGACCGAATTTATTTTCCATATTTTTCCGGTTTTACCGCCCATGATTACGGGGATACAATTTTGCTGTTTCGTTTCGTATTCAAGCATTGCCTGCCTGCACATTCCACACGGAGGAATGGGTTCATGGGTATCGGCCGTTATGGCTATGGCTTTTATTTTGATATCTGGATAGCGTGCAGAAGCATAGAATAGGGCAGTTCTTTCGGCACACGATCCAACAGGGTAGGAGGAATTTTCTTGATTATTTCCCTGAATAATTTCACCGTTTTCTAACAAGAGTGCAGCTCCTACCTTGAACCGAGAATAAGGCGCATAAGCTTTTTGTGCAGCCTCGTGGGCTTTGTTCAGTAAGATGGCATCTGCCTCGGGAAGCGTGTTTTCGTTTTCCCATTCTTCAAATTCAATGGTAAGAAATTT
The DNA here is from genome assembly GCA_937981455.1 of uncultured Bacteroidales bacterium. Lineage (GTDB taxonomy): Bacteria > Bacteroidota > Bacteroidia > Bacteroidales > TTA-H9 > UBA2030. The sequence goes on from CALJNV010000200.1 coordinate 2,847, forward strand.
TTTTATCATAATTTTTTATTTATTCCTTTGTACAATAATGCCCCCAACGATGTTTCTATTGCTAACTTTGCGAGAAAGGTTGTAAAAAAAGCAAAAAACGTTACTCCGGCTTGCGTTTCTATCGTATCTTCATTCAGCATCGAGACAATCACAATGATCATAAATGCAGTTAATCGGAAATCGAATCGTGAAAGTATAACCGGGAAAACAAGGGCGACCCAAAACAATAGAAGTCCGGGAATTCCAAAACCAATAGCAATGCTTAAAAATTGATTATGTGATCTTAAATTGCTATTCTGTAAGTCGGAATTCATTTTTACAAGTTGTTGGTGAAATGCATCGGGAATATCTCCTGTGCCTACTCCTAACAGAGGCGATTCTTTAATGATGCCTACCGATGCTTTTAAAAGTTCATAGCGCTGCATAATGCTGTTCCCTTGTGTTCCTGCTCCATCAAGATATTTCTCGTATCCATAGAAAAAATCATCAAGTGCGCGAGTAAATGCATTGTGCTTCAATTGGCGGGCATTGGCAACTCCTTTTTCAATATTTCTTATTTCATCGTCTTGCAGTTGGGCCAAGCCGTCGGCGTCTTTGGTGAGCCCTTTACTGTTGAGATATCGTACAAGGGTTGCCATCAAGGGTTGACCACATAGGTCTTTGCCATAAAAATCCATGGGGCTCCGTTTCGACCATTCCTCGGCCAATTCTTTTTCACAAAAAAATAGTCCCACCCAGTTTCCATTTTCTTTCCCAAAATACAAGCTATCATGCAAGTATGGATTGCCTCTTGAGGTCTTTTTCGGTAAATGGCTCAGGTCATGCGGGGGTTTATAATTTCTTATTTCAGCCATTTTTTCTGCAATGGAATAAACTCCAATTCCAATTGTCCCTATGACGAAAAGTAATGCCAGGGTGGCAGCCCTTACAGAATATTTTCTTTTGATTGTGTATATAGTAAAGGCCAGCAAAAAAAAGGCGGAGATTACAGAACCCGTAGTAGCTCCAAACAGGGTAAGATAAGAAATAAAGAACAAGATCAAAGCCAAGGCTGGCAACCTTTTAGGCCAATGCTTTTCTTGCTTTAGCTCGTAAAATAGTAAAACTATGGATAAGCAGATATTAAGGCTGAAGCGAATGTGAGAGATGCCTGGCGAATAATATCGATAATTGATAAACCCTTCGTTGAAAGCTACAATCAACCCAATAGTTGCCGTGATGGCAAGTGTTATTGCATGGATCCAGATGAGTGTTTGGTTTTCTGTTGCCTTGAGTGCTGGCATGCTCAACAGAATGAATGGCAGGACGAATAGAGGTAGTTTGGTTCGTAAATCTTTCAAGGCATAGTTGAAATTGCTCGTATGAGTGAGCCCTAGCAGATGTAAAAGGTAAATTGCGAAAACAGTCCAGAAAAAGGGGTTTTGAATGAGTTCATTAATTCTTTTTTTGTAGTTCCCCTCAAGCAGCCAGGCCCCTCCCAGAATCATCTGCGAAACGCTCATCATGTAATTGGAGGTAGGGATAGCGGCTATTAGTATGCTTAAACCAAAGAAGTACAGATAATGAATAAAATTGTTTTTATTCTTTAAAAACACTTTCATTTACTGTTTTTTACGATTATGGCATTGGGGGTATGTCCCTTGAAGAATGGATTGATAGGTTATGGAATCCCTAAGTATCTCAACTGCCTTTTTAACTGTAATGTCGTGCGATATGAGGGCTTTTACTTCTCCTGTCCTAAAATAATAACGATTGGCCAGTTCGGCCGCAAGCAATGTGCTTATGAGTTCGCGTGCCGAAAGCATCCTTAATTTAAATGCCTGTTTTATATTTTGCCTCAAGCTGTCCAGTGTGCTTTGCGACACTTCTTTCATCGTGGGTTCATTTGAAATATATTGCTCAATTTTGCTTAGCATAGCCACCGGCCCAGTTTTCCAAGTTTTTACATGTTTTAAAGAAAAATCTATGAAGGCAAAAAACAGCTCGTCGGTAATAACAATAGATTCAGCAGGAGGTGGTGTGGAATGTTCACGGGTATACTGGTTGGCAAAGTCGAAAAATGTGTAGTTTTCTTTCAATTCAAACGCAATGCGGGCTTCTGCAGTGGTGTCTGGCACCAGGTCTGGCTCTATACCGCTGCCTTCATAGACTATTCGGCCTCCTTTTGTTAAGAAAGTAGGTTTGGGGGCGATTTCTGCGTTTTGAGATTTCTGGAAATAATCAATGGCTTGAATACACCTGCCGCTTGGGATGTAGTATTTGGCTACTGTAATTTTTAATTGATTGTTGTAGGGAAGTGGAAGGATGTTTTGCACAAGGCCCTTTCCAAAGGTAGGTGTTCCAAGAACAACGGCCCGGTCAAGGTCTTGCAATGAGCCGGCGAGAATCTCTGAGGCGGAAGCTGAGTGTCCATCAACCAGGATGACTAATGGAAGGTTGGGTGCTATAGGATCGTTGAGCGTGTAATAACTTCTGTTTTTGTCGTAACTGCGGCCACGGGTACTCACAATGAGTTGCCCTTTGGCTACAAACATATTGATGATGGCCACGGCCTGGTCTAAAAGCCCCCCACCATTGCCACGTAAATCTATAATAAGCCCTTGTAAATCTTTATCGGCTTTTAGTTTCTGGAAAGTTTCCATAAACTCCTTGGCCGATTTGTCCGTAAATTGTTCAAGTCGAATCAATCCGATACCTGGCGCAGGCATACCGCTGTAGGTGATATTGACCGGTCGGATTTTCTCCCGGATTAGTGTAATTCGTTCTTCTTGAGATGCTCCAGCCTTTCGGTAGGTGAGTATTATCTGCGAACCGGCCTCTCCACTCAGCAGTGCTTCTACATCATCTTCCGTACGGTCGGTTAACGACAGGTTGTTTATTTTTAACAGAAAATCTCCTTTTCGAAGCCCAGCTCTGAAAGCAGGCGAATTTTCTTCAACCTTAGCGATGCAAAAATTGCCGTTGCGTAAGAAGACACCAATTCCTATTCCCCCATATTCACCTTGGGTAAAGAGACGGTATTGTTCAATCTGGCTTTCAGGAATAAAAACAGTGTAGGGATCCAGGCTTTCCAGCATTGCATTAAGGGCTGTCCGATTAAGCTCTGTAGGATTGATTTCGTCGGCATAATTGAGAGATAGCTCTTTAAAGACTGAAAAATAAATTTCCAGACTTTTAGATAGCTCAAATAATTGGTTTTGGGCTTTTATTGGGCTGATTGAGCATATGACAAGTATCCAAAATGAAAGGATATGTTTTCTTACATGCGATGGGGTAGCAGTATAAACCATATTTCAAGATTTGGCCGACGAATATGCAAAAAACGTAAGGTTTATAAAATAATTATTCGTCATTTCAAAGATTTTTCTATTAGGTGTAGCATACGTTGGTTGATTTCATGCATGAGCTTAATCACTGATTTTTCAATGATTGTAAACGATTCCTGCTGTTTGGCCGTAAAAACAAAGGCCAGGGATAAAGTGCCCGACAGTTGTTCAGTAGATGCATTTAAGATATGTTTGTTTCTTCGATAGGCCTCTCTGAGTCTCCTGCGCAAAAGATTACGCTGGGTTGCTTTACGGAAATTACGACCGGGTATTGAAAATAAAACTTGCACACGATGTTGCGCAAGAGCAAGCGTTTGATTATATAAAAAAACAACCCTGACCGGATATGCGGTCAGGGATATACCTTCAGAGAAAAGAGATTCAATGCGTTTTTTAGAATTTAATCTTTCATATTTACGCAAAGTAGCCCGCATTTTTATGAGATTATAAGGCGGTTAGGGTTATTGATGCAAATGCGTTTTGCCCTGCTGTAATTCGGGCGTTAAGCTTGATTCCCCCTTATCAGGGGTTTCTGCTGAGTATGCTTGCTGTGGGGTATTTGTATATTTTTTCGTAGAGCCCTGATTATCTGTATCTTCATCAGCAGCATGGTTGTTTTTAGTGGCTTTTGAAGAAGTTTTTTTCCTCTTTTTTTGTTCATTAATAAATTGTTCGATCGCAGCTGCCATAGAAGGAGCGGTGGAAGTGGGTGCATTGATTTGAACCACCAATCCATGCTCAATTGCCTCTCTGGTGGTATTCTCTCCAAAGGTGGCAATCACTTGTTTGCCTTGCGCATAATCGGGCCAATTTTTGAAAAGTGATTTGATGCCCATGGGGCTGAATAAGACGATAATATCGTAATCTTTTATATTGATTTTATTCTTAAGATCGCGAGGTACAGTTTTGTAAACCACAACTTTTTTATGTTCCACACCCATTCTCTCCATAAATGGTGGCACATCGCTTTTACTATTGTCACCACAAGGGATGAGAAATTTCTCTGTCTTAAATTTTTTTACAATGTCTTCAAGATCGTTAAATGTGGCTTTGCCAAAGAAAATTTTACGTTTTCTGTAAGTGATATAATTCTGCAAATACAGAGCAATAGCCTCTGAAGTGCAGAGATACTTCATGGAATCGGGAATGGTGTATCTGGCTTCCTTAACCTGCTGAAAAAAATAATCAATAGCGTTTTTGCTGGTAAAGATCAAGGCAGAGTATTCTTCGAGCCTGATTTTTTGTCGGCGAAACTCTTTGCCTTCTAAGGCTTCAATTTTAAAGAGTTTTTCGTAATCAATCTGGATTCCATGATTTTCTGCAATGGGAGTGTAGGGCGAGCTTTTTAAATCTTCCGGCCTGGGCTGCGAGATAAGAATTTTCCTAATTTTCAAATCTTCCTTATTTTATGGTTATCAACTCGCTGTGTTATTATGCCAGCTCATTACCAGTACTTTAAAAGTAATTTTGCCAGCATTGCAAAAGGTAAAATTTCGATGGTGCAAAAGTACAAAAAAAAGTAAATCCCCAGCATGTTGATAAATCTAAGCGATGATAAAGTCCAGCCCAAAATTTTTTTGATATATAAAAGCAGAATGATGGTAAGGTTGATCTGAATTGCTATTTGGGAGGCCCATCCATAATCCATTATGGCCACTAAAAGAAACGGAAGTAATAAAATTCCCGACATTCTGATAAATCGATTTTCCTCGTAGAGCAATGTTTGGGATAAATAGTGAGCCTTGAATATATTTCCTATTAATGCAATTATGACTTTTTTTAGTTGAAATCCTACGACTAATGTCGGCATAATAATTAAAAAAATGTATTTTAAATCGTTGAGGGTGGGGTAGATGCGAAATACTATTTCTCTTGATGCTAGATAAATGAAGGTAGTGTATACCAGAAGGGCATTCAAGCCATTCAATGCATCCACTTTAGAACTCCATTGTATTTTATCTTTTTTTGAGCTGGGTGATGTTTTTTTAAAATAAGCCAGTAATGCCTGGTTCCCGTGGTTTTTAATAAATACCAATACCAAAAGACTCAAAAGTACTAGCAAATAAGAGACGTTTATTTTTGATGGAACGGGAAGCTCACGCATAGCATTTTTAACCTTGAGCTGATGTTCCTGAAAGAAATTTCCTGAATAGCCTTTTTGAACTGAATTTGTTGAATCTAATGATACGTTGGAGTTTGAGAAATAACCCAAGGCTTCACTGATGCCTTTCAGCGTGTCAGCTGGTCGGGTTGCTTTTGTAGTATCGATAGATAAGTAATTATTGAGCTCTTTGGGCATGTTTATTCAAAATGCCTGCAAAGTTAGGAATCTTTGCAGGCATTGAAAATCGCTGGGTGGTGATTGTTCCACAAAATCAAAAGCTACTGCAACCCTGCAGCAGCTTTTGGGAGGCATTTGACTAAGTTTTAATTTAAATTGAACAAGAGCCCAACAGAGATTACAAGTTGTTCGCTACTGCTGAGGGTGTACTTTGCCTCTGCCACGCCAAGAATTTTGGATGAGAGGGGTTTCTGAAAGCCTGCTCCAAGATTAATTCCCATTTCTGAGTCACTGGTGCTGATGCCCAAGAGGTTCACCTTGTATCCCAGCAGATTCAGGCCACCCAGTCCATAAAAGGCCATATCGCCTGTGCTACTAAAAATGTAATGTCCGTTTACATTGAGTTCCCACCATGTAACGTCATTTTTTTTAAGGTAATAAATAAAATCAGGTGCAACTCTGATTTTGTCATTAATGCCGTAGTGAAACTTTATACCCAATCCTGGATTTTTAATTTCACTGCCGTAGGCTACAAGTGGGCCGAGTTTCATTTCGCCTTTTTGTGCTGATGCTGTTGCAATCATTAAAAAAAGAACAATAAGGGTCAGAAGTCTTCTCATAGTTTTGGAATTTTGGTTGATGATGTACGCAAATATAGGTATTGTTTTTTAAATCAATAATCATGTTAACTAATATTTAAATTAATTTTTACTCAATCTAAACAGGAGTTTAAAGCATTTAGATCTTTTGCAGGTAAGAGAAAAGTTTGATTTCTTGCGTTTTTATTCATTTCGAATATTTTTTTCAAATATTCAATTCTATGTACTTTTGCAGATTGAGACAATAAAAACTAAAATACTCACATTCAAAAGAATAAATCATGAGCACTTTTCTTGAAGAGGTTAGAGCAAGGGCTAGAAGGCTTAATAAATGTATTGTTTTACCTGAAGGTAGCGAGGAACGGACGCTTAAGGCTGCGGATATAATTTTGAGGGAAAAAATAGCTCGCATCATCCTTATCGGAAAAAAGGAGATTATAATTTCTTCGGCAGAGAAGAATGGTTTGAAAAATATATCGGAGGCAATGATCGTTGATCCGGAAAATTATGAACGCAGGCAAGAGTTTGCAGATATTTTATATGGACTTCGCAAAAGCAAAGGTATGACTCCGGAACAAGCTTATCGGTTGATAGCCGACCCGCTATATTTAGGGGTCATGATGATAAAAATGGGTATGGCCGATGGCGAAGTGGCGGGGGCAATCCATGCAACGGGAGATGTTTTACGTCCTGCCTTTCAGATTGTTAAGACGTTGCCTGGAGTAAGTGTTGTTTCGGGAGCCTTTTTTATGATATTTAAAGAAGTGCACTGGGGCGACAGTGGAGTGATGGTATTTGCGGATTGTGCTG
>CALJNV010000201.1 GCA_937981455.1 uncultured Bacteroidales bacterium
GCATCGGGCAGTAGCATCCCTTTACCCACCAACGAATGGTTTCACTTTGCTGTAACCTTCGATGGACAAAAGATAAGATTTTATATAAATGGCAACCTAAGTAGTCAGGTAAATCAAAGTGGTACTATCATACCCAACGACCAGCGGCTTGAGTTGGGGCGCGATGCCCATGGACCAATAGAATGGGTAAAAGGATGGTTGGACGAAATACGCATTTACAACAGAGCGCTCTCGGCCGGTGAAATTCAAAACTTAGCCGGCCAATACAATGTATTGAATGTAAATATAGTTTCGGCAACAGTTTGCATTGGAAGTAGTGCGGATTTTCAGATTATTAATTCGCAACCCGGAATTCGCTATCGCCTGATTGCCAACGGCATCCCTACCAACCAGATGGTTTATGGCAATGGACAAACACTCATTCTGAGCTCTACCCCATTATCGCAACCTACTTTGTTTACTATAGAAGCCCTCAACGAAACAACCGGCTGTTCAATAATTTTAAGTAACTCGTGGAATGTGAATGTAGTAACCCCCCAACCAGCCATTAACCCAGCCGTTGCTGAAATTTGCATAGGAAGTAGCGTAACACTGACGGCCTCTGGTGGAGCATCCTATCTTTGGAATACCGGACAAACCACTGCATCAATTACAGTTTCACCCACTGTGAATACTACCTATACAGTAACTGTAACCACACCAGAAGGATGCACAGGTGTAGCAACCTCGCAAGTAATTGTGCATCCACTGCCTAACACCGCAGCATGGAGCAGCAGCCCAACGTGCGAAAATCATGATTTACAGCTTTACTCCATAGGAGGTATCTTTTATTCCTGGAATGGACCTAATGGTTTTTCCAGCAATGTTCAGAATCCCATCATTGCCAATGTCACACAAGCTAACGCAGGCTGGTATTTCGTCATAGTTACCGATGCCAATGGCTGCTCAGCAGCTGATTCTACTTATGTAAATGTATTTCCTTCATCGTATAATACAATCAATCCATACATATGTCAAGGACAGACCTATACCCTCCCGGGAGGCACTGTGGTATGGCAAAGTGGAATTTATATTGATACCCTATCCTCTGCCAATGGGTGCGATAGTATTATTACAATAAATCTTATTGTAAGACCCTTGCCTGAAATCACAACATACAGCAATTCACCAGTATGTGCTGGAGAGACGTTGACTATTGGAGCCATGGCACCTCAATGCAATTTCTTGTGGTTAGGGCCCAATGGATTTATCAGTACACAGCCGCAATTTTCCATTCCCAACGCCCAACCCACCAATGCAGGCTTGTATCAGGTAGCCGCAACAGATCCCTATGGGTGCATGAATGCTGCTACTGAAATTGTAGAAGTGATAAAAATTGCACCCACTTATGTTGAGGCTGACCTATGCCAGGGTGAAAGTTATACACTGCCGAGCGGGAAAATAGTTTTTACCTCGGGCATTTACTATGATACATTGGTCTCATTTCAGCTTTGCGACTCGGTAATCGTCTCTCAAGTAACATTCCATGCCGCCCCTGTCCCTTCAATTTACAATCTATCCACCGATTTTTGTGAACATCACACTTTGCATCTACATGGCCAAGGGGGTACCAGCTACTTATGGACACTCCCCACAGGCGATACCGCTAGCGGACAAGACCTCATTATTGAAAATGCGAGTGCAGGCTACTTTGGCTGGTTTTATCTTACTGTAACCAATCAATACAATTGCAAAGCCAGCACCATGCAGTTTGTTATGATTTTACCCGTTACCTTTACACATGTTAAAGAAGGGCTCTGCCCAGGAGATGTTTACCAATTACCTTCAGGTAAAATTGTCTCGCAACCAGGGCTCTATATCGATACTCTACAAAGTCAATGGGGCTGCGACAGTATAATCTTCAGCGAAATATTCGCAAAGGCAATCCCTCTATTAAGTATCTCCACCAATGCGCCTGTATGCCCGGGTGCAACGGCCTACATAGTAGCAAATGGTGCGGATGAGTTTGTCTGGTCAGGGCCTGGAGGTTTTGTATATTATGGGAATCAGATTACTTTATCTGAAGTAATGCCTGAAGATGCAGGTTGGTACTATGTAATAGGGATAGATACTTTGGGCTGCTACGCTATCGATAGCATTTACCTTATGGTAAGCTGCGAGGGTTTATACGAAAATCAGACACTTTTAGGCAGTGTTAAACCCAATCCTTTCAAGAATACCTTAAAAATAACATTGAAACCTGACTTGAAAGGGGAAACAGAAATTTACCTTTTCGACATTGCTGGCAAAGTGGTATATAAACAGAAATATTTCAATCGTATGGAAATAGAACCCGACCTGAATGGATTAATGCCAGGCACTTACATTCTTGAAATAAGGAATGCTGCAAACCGAAGTAAAATCAAATTAATTAAGCTATAGGTTTTCTCAGTAAATACGGAAAAACCACTGATCTTAGGGTCAGTGGCTTTTTTAATAAACTCAGAAAGGAGATATGTACTTATTTATTCAAAAAGGCTATCCACAAAGGCTTTCCGGTCGAAGAGCTGGAGTTGATCTATCTTTTCACCCACGCCAATGTATTTGACAGGTACCTTAAATTGATCGGAAATGCCAATAACAACGCCACCCCGAGCCGTACCATCGAGTTTGGTGAGTGCCAATGCATTTACATCGGTAGCTGCTGTGAACTGACGGGCTTGTTCAAAAGCATTTTGCCCTGTGGAGGCATCCAACACAAGGAGCACCTCGTGGGGCGCATCGGGAATTACTTTTTGCATTACTTTTCGAACCTTTGATAACTCATTCATCAAATTTACTTTGTTATGAAGACGTCCGGCCGTATCTATAATGACAACATCGTAGCCATTGGCTACGGCGGATTTACAAGTATCGAAAGCTACGGCGGCAGGGTCGGCGCCCATGCTCTGGGCTATTACAGGTACACCCGCCCTTTCACCCCATATTTTCAGTTGATCGATAGCAGCTGCCCTGAATGTATCCGCAGCGCCTAACATGACCTTTTTCCCCGCCAGCTTGAACCGATAAGCCAATTTTCCTATGGTTGTGGTCTTCCCTACTCCATTTACACCTACCACCATGATTACATAAGGTTGGTCTCGCTTCTCAAAGTCGAATCCTTGAATAACGCCAGGACGGTTCTCTTCGAGTAAGTCTACTATTTCTTCTCTCAAAATTCGATTCAACTCTGAGGTATTGATATACTTATCGCGGGCTACCCTTTTTTGAATTCGTTCTATGATACGAAGGGTAGTTTCAACCCCTACATCTGCGTTAATAAGGATTTCTTCCAGATTATCAAGAATTTCATCATCAATTTGCGATTTACCTGCAACCGCTCGAGCTATCCTAGAAAACACCGATTCCCTGGTCTTTTCCAATCCCTTTTGAAGATCTTCTTTTTCTTTTTTACCAAACAATGAAAATAAACTCATAGAAGAATATTTTTTGTCTAAAATAGGCATTCATAAAAAAACCGGAGGAGCCACTGCCATGAAATCAGCAAGGCCCCCCGGGACAGCCATGAAAACAAAGTATTTCACTTGTTTTGAGCGAGAAATTCTTTCACCTTATCGTTGGGCACCATGTCTTCTGTGAAAACATACGCACCGGTCTTGGCCGACTTGACCATACGAATGACCTTGGCCCAGTCTTTTCCTCCACTCTGCAGGGTAGCAACTACTTTCTTTGCCATATCTTACTAATTATTTGATTTCCTTATGAACTGTAACTCTTTTCAAGTAGGGATTGTATTTCTTCAATTCCAGACGACCTGGGGTGTTCTTTTTATTTTTAGTAGTAATGTATCTGGAAATACCCGGAAGACCACTTGCTTTTTGTTCGGTGCACTCCAGAATCACCTGTACGCGTGCTTCTTTACTCTTTTTTGCCATGGGTATGCACTTTTAATTTTTTAAGGTTGCAAAATTATGACTTTTTTCCTGAAAAACCGAAATCATGGATTATTTTTTTGCGATTTAATTTCTTTTATGTGTGTGGAACCCTTGTTAAAACCTCTAAGCTTAATGGCGGTTATAATTTTTTTGGTATATAAGGGAAATTCGGCTTTCATCATCCAATCGTAATAGGCAGGTTCTTTAGCGAAAATCTCTTCCACCGATTGCCCTTTATACTTACCGAAATTGAAAATTTCCTGTCCTTTTTCATCAAAAACTATATGACCTACTAAGTCTGCATTACGATGTACAAAGGAAATCTGATGCAAACTGGAAGGCGTATTATCGAATATTATTTTTGTTCGGTTTTCCCTATCATCCACCTCTAATCCTTGATATCGCTCAACCTGGGCTAACAATACCTCATAGGTAGCCAGGGCATCAGCCTCGGCGCTGTGGGCATTTTCGAAGTCGCTGCCACAATAAAATTTATAGGCTGCTTTCAAGGTGCGAGGCTCCATTTTGTGAAAAATATTCTGAACATCTATCATTCTACGGCCTTTGATCTCAAAATCAATGCCTACTCGCAGGAATTCTTCAACCAGTAAAGGGAAATCAAACTTATTGCTGTTGAATCCAGCCAGGTCGCAGTCGCGTAAAATTTGAGCTATTTTGCTTCCTACTTCAGCAAAAGAAGGAGCGTCTTTTACATCCTCATCGGTAATTCCATGAATGGCGGTGGAAGCGGGCGGAATGGGGATGCCAGGGTTTATAAGTTGAGTAAAAATCTCTCGGTTTCCATTGGGGTAAACTTTTACGATGCTAATTTCCACAATGCGGTCATGCCCCACATTGACACCAGTGGTTTCCAAATCAACAATAGCCAGGGGGCGGGTTAAGCGTAAAGGCATAAGCGTTAATTTCAAATTTTTAAAATTCATTTACATGTGCGCCCCAACCATCGAAGGGAACGCCAAACAATAGTAAAATCATCGGTCATTCGGTAATTTCTCACATAGAGCAATTCAAGGTGGCGAGCCGTTTGTTCCTGCAGACGAGTACCTTGCCAAACATCTGATGGATGAAGCACACCCGGGCGTAGAATGGGTCGCCCCACTTTTTCCTGGTTCTGAGGAATGCCAATCCAGGAACAACGGCCAGAGAGCACAAAAAGAATATTTCTCAAAAGTCCAAATTTATTCTCAACTTTCCATAGCACGATAGGAAAAACAAAAATCAATCCCAAAGATATAGCAATATCAGCCAATCGTTTATTTCTGCGATTTTTAGGCTGGGTAAGCGAATTAAGGTCAATTATAAACGGATCAGCCGATAGACTGATTGTATTGCTACCTATCACTGAAAAACTTTCGGGGGGGGCCGTCTTAAATTCCAGATTTCGACCCTGCAAATGCATCATATGATTGATAATGCTCTGGGCACTTATGTCTGCTGCACAAAAGACCACCTCATTGATGCCATATATTCGCGTAATTTCATCCAGCCGCGAGGCTTGCCCTATGAAACCATTTTTCTTTTCATTTTCCAAATCAATAGCCACAAATCCAATAAATGCAGGACGATGGAGCCCACCTCTCAGAATGTCGGCCACTCTGATGCATTCATTTTCATCACCCACTATGACCACTCTTTTGTTCTCACTTATCCACAATTGCCAATCCTTGAATCCGGTGTAATGAAGAAGTAATCGCGTAAGGGTCAAACTGATGATACCCCATAATGCCCCAAAAAGTATTAAAGCTCTCGAAAACCTCAGTTCTTCGTTCAGAAGGCTATAACCGGTGAGAATGATCACCGTGCCCAGCAAAATTCCTTGCAAGACTCGGGTAAGCTTGAAAGGCCGGTCGTAACCACCACTTAAGTAAACACTTAAAAGCCAAATAAATATATACACAGGCACCATAAAATAGACGAAAACCGCTGGATAGTGCCCGCTACCCTGAAAAATAAAGGTTTCCCAGTAATCTTTCATTACCCAGATGCCACCATACAACAATGCTGCATCCAGCAGTGGAAGGAATATTCTTTCAAAGATTCGTCGAAACACCGAAACGCTTGCCCTAGCAAAAATGGCTATGTTGATAAGAAATATAAATCGACGAGCTAAACCTGCCGAGAAATGCTTACGAGCAAAAATGGCCATGGCCTGATAAAACGTAAAAACATAATTAACAGAGCTTTTACGAGTGCTTTCTCCTTTGTAATGAATGATACGGGTATGTGGATAATAATAATTCTTATAACCGGCCTGAAGTATGCGGTACGAAAGGTCTATATCTTCGCCATACATGAAGTAGTCCTCATCGAGTAGGCCTATCTTATCAAGCACAGCACGACGCAGTAGCATGAAGGCACCGGCTAAGATTTCCACCTCATGTACATCATGATCAGACAGATGGCCCAGATAGTACCGAGCAAAAACCGGGCTGTGAGGGAATAAAGCCGTTAAGCCCAAAATCTTAAAAAGGGCTGTAGCTGGGGTGGGTAAACCTCGTTTCGATTCCCTGAGAAATCTGCCCTTGCCATCAACCATCTTAACCCCTAGGCCTCCGGCCTCTGGGTGGGCCTCCATGAAAGCCAGTGTTTTACTAAAAGTATCTTCCTCAACTATGGTGTCGGGGTTCAACAAAAGCACAAATTCTCCCTTTGACTGCCTGATTGCCTGGTTATTGGCCTTGGCAAAACCCAAATTTTCAGTATTGGTGATTACATGAACTTCAGGAAATTTTTCAGCTAGCATGCGTAAGGAGCCATCTGCGCTCGCATTGTCAACCACCCAAACCTCGCTTTCAATGCCTACACATGCTTTGCGCACCGAATGCAGGCACTGCTCAAGAAAATATTCTACATTATAATTTACGATGACGACTGATAGCTTCATGCAACAGTTCATTGAAGGGTAGCACGTTAAAAAATCTCAGGTAGATCGCTGCCAGCAAAATAAGGACCGGGTTGGTCGTGTGCCATGTAATGCAAGGCCGGCAAGGCCGAGGCTGCTCGTGGCCCCCAATGCGAGAAAAATAACCTTCGGATTTCGGCCACCGCATTTTCTTTAGACGCCCGGGAATTTTTCTGATACAATATGACAAAATCCTTCATATCTTGGTAAATATCGGTCAAATGCTCCGATAAACTCACTTTGAGTGCCTCACCCCAGCCGTATGCAGCCGGATCAAAAGCATAATAAATGTCGTCTCGCTCGAATTTGTTGCGCAATATATTGAACAATCCTTCCCATTCTTCTTCAGTAACAAAACGCTCATTGGCTTCGGGGTATTCCGGTTCTACCTCTGGCAACAACTCACCTTTAACATAGAGTAAAGGCAATACCTTAACCAAATAGGATGCAATTTCTTGCCGATTTTTACCGTCAGCTTTTTCCATAAAAGAACAATAATCGAAAGCTACAGCAAGCATCTCGAGAACCGTAGGGTAATAGATAGGCAGCTTGGGGATGTCCTCTTTTTCCATGCAGTTTATTTTGAAACAAAATTAGGTCTTTCCTTCGATTTATAAATTTTATTGATTTTGTCATTTTTCATCCTTGAGAATTTTTTCAACCTTTTCAACAGATTTGGAAAAGACAAAAACTATTTCTATATTTGCGTTGACCTTTCCCGGTTCAGAAATAATAAGACTGATGACTCCGGGAGGTTTTTTTTTATCCAAAATACAATGGCTGTTACTATGAGTGAAAATTATTTGAAACACAGGGTGTATAATGCCATTTTAAAGGCGCAAGAGCAGACAGCAGAACTGGCACGGCAGGCCATGGTTGAAGCCGATCAGGCTGCACAGGAAGAAGTGAATACCATGGACATTTATGAATCGTATCGCACCCAATACTTGCAAAAAAGTGAAATGTTTGCCCGGCAATTCCAAAAAGCCACCGAACAACTCGACATTATTCGTCGCATCGACCCTCATCGAAAATGTGAAGTAGTAGAATTTGGGGCCATTGTAATAACCAACAAACAAAAAATGTTTGTAGCCGTGGGTATGGGCAAGCAAGAGATAGATGGCGAAACCTGGTACATTATCTCACCTCAGGTACCCATTTTTGCAGCGATGAAAGGCAAAAAAGAAGGGGAAGAATTTACCTTCAATAATGTTAAGCACAAAATATTACAAATTCTATAGGCAATGCAAGGCCTATCAAAGTTTATTTTAAAACTAACCGGATGGACACTGGAGGGAAGCTTGTCTGCAAGCCCTCGGTTAATTATCATTTCGGCGCCCCATACCAGCATGTGGGATTTTATCTGGGGTTTTCTTTTTGCCCGGGCTGTAGGCATCAAGCCAAAATTCCTCATAAAATATAAATATTTCTTCTGGCCGCTGGGGCCCATGCTGCGAGCCCTGGGTGCATTTCCAGTATATCCTAACCGCCATACCCAATTTTATCAGAAAATGATTGAACAGATCAAGAACAGTACGTCGTTCTATTTAATCATTACGCCGGAAGGCACACGAAAACCTGTTAAAAGATGGAAATCGGGATTCTATAAAATGAGCAGGGATACACAAACGCCTTTGCAACTGGGAACCGTAGATTATAAAAATCGTAAACTTATTTTGGGACCAGTTTTCCATCCCACAGGGCATCAAGAGGAAGATATGCATAAAATACAAGGCTGGTTCAAGGCAGAGTGGGGCAAACATCCTGAAAAATACATTCCACATCCTCCATCTGATTTATAATTAATCCAGGATTTTGTCATCAGCCAAGGGTTCATATTTCCATCGGCGATGCGTCCATAGCCAGTTGGGTGGGTCTTCCTGAATGATTTTTTCGAGAAGTTTGACGTATATACGGGTTATCTCCCCATGGGGCAAAGCAGAAGGCTGAAGAGCCATTTCGTGGATAAAAACCTCATATCGCCCTCGGCCCACACGACGAATTCCAAAATAAAATACCGGAAGCTCATATAAACGAGCATATTTTTCTACCCCATGGAGCCAGGCAGTAGGATACCCAAAAAATTTAACCCAGATGGCATGAGCTCTTTTGGAGGGATGCTGGTCGGTAATAAAAAAATATGCCGCCTGATGTGCAAGGGTGTGAAACATGGATGATGTGGCTGCTATGGGCACTAAATGCATCCCTTGGGCTGCTCTTCGCTGACGAATCCATCGATCAATGAACGCATTAGATATGGGCTTATAGAGTCCATAGGTTCGGTGCGTCATCATAAGAGGGGCTGCCATGGCTCCCCACTCCCAATTGCCACAGTGAGCTGAAGCTACGATAATACGAGGATATTTCTCCCGTATCTCATGAAATTTTTCAGGATTTACCCACTGAAAGCGCGATAAAAGTTCCTCGGCGCTCATGCCGTAACCTTTAAGACTTTCGAGAAAAATATCACTCAGGTTGCGGTAAAACGATTGCAAAATCCTAAATTTCCATGCTTTGGACTCTTCTGGAAAAATTTTCTCTAAATTTTGAACTGCTACTTTTCGACGATATTTTATCACATAAAACAAAATATAGTACATGCAATCTGAAAGTCGATAAATTAAAAACCAAGGCGAATGCCTTAAAACCACCACCCAAAAACGAAATATCAGAAAAACTAAATAATCCATTCCTTTTATCATTCACTTTTCAGTGTTTTCTACAAATTTACGTATTGTTAAAAACCTTCTATTGAATTATCACAAAAACATTCCCTATCTTTGTTTCCAAACCTTGCTAAATTTTACATTTTTTGCATGTACTACCGCATCAGACGTCTAAAGAACACATATTTAATTGCTTATTTTATAGTTGTAATCGCTGCAAACCCTGAAGGTATTAAAACTTTTGCCCAACAAAAAAGTATTAACATTCCAGCCGAGGAACTGAAACTTGCTGATAGCCTTATAAAAAACATTCGAACAAAAAGATGGGAGGATACTTTAGCGCAATTTAACCAATTTGCCCAACTTAATCTGGAAAAAAACGATGGGGCCATAGCAATTGCTGGACAAAAATTAGGTATCCTTCCAACACGTCCCTGCCTAAATCTAGACCAAAGCAAAGCCTGGCTATTGATAAGCAAAGCGTTGGTTAATATAGGAAAACCTGCTGAGGCAGAAAAATATGTAGATAAAGCGATACATTGCCCTGTGAATGTACCAACAACTTTTTTACTGGATGCAATTTCGCACAAAGCTTTTATAGAGCTTACTTTAAATAAGATCGCCTATGCACTGCAGCTCGCCGAATTAATCATACAAAGCAAGGAAGCGACGAGCACAATTCAAGCAAGAGGTTATTTAGCGAAAAGCATGTGCCTCTACGACATGCAAAACTATGCAGAGTCTAAGAAAGCTATTGAAGAAGCCATTGAATTTCTGCAAAAAGACACTAGCAATGTGGTTACTTACGTTTCAATATACACACAGGCTGGGCTTATCCATTACAGGATCGGCAACTTTCCACAATCTCTCAAAAATTATCTTAATGCCAAACGTTTGGCAGAAAAAGCCCGTGCCTATGATTTACTTTTCACCATTTATAACAATTTAGGCACTGTTTTCTGGCAGGCCGGTGACTTACCCGCTGCATCCTCCTTCTTCGAAAAAGCCCTAGATTTCTATGGGAAGATGAAATATCCAGATTTAGTAGATGTACACATGATATACAACAATTTAGGGCTTGTTTACCAGGATCTGAATAATGAAACGGAAGCAGAAAATTATCTGGCGCGTTCGGTGGAAGGTTACCAGCAATCGGGTGATTCTTCCGGAATGGCATATCCACTAAACAATTTAGCCAACCTTTATTTGAAACAAAAGCGTTTTGACGAAGGTTTGAAATGTATCGATATAGCCATTAAAATTCTTACCAAAGAAAAAAGAAACACTGAACTCATCCCGGTACTGCATACCAAGGCTCAATTGTTAGTGGAGAAAAAATTGCTTCCCGAGGCTGATAATCACCTGGATAAAGCCATATTGCTAGCCCAAGAGCTTGAATTACCGCAGGAACTTGTTTACCTTTATGAAGAAAAAGCCCGAATAGCTGAATTGCAAGGAAATTTTAAAATGGCTTTGGATTTTTACAAAACTTTCCACCAATATCAAGAAAAATATAATGCAAGCATTTTAGAAGTTAAACTTGAACAGGCCAGAGCAGAGGTAATTGAAAATCAAAAGAAAGTGCCAGAGGTGTCAACAGCACCCCAAAAATTAAAATCCTATGGCGTTTCAAGAGCATGGGCTATCATGGCGATGATGGCTGGCTTATTACTTATCTCTTTAATATTTTGGTTTAACCAGTTTTTATTAACACAAAAGGCCCGAAGCGAAAACCGGCGAATTGAAGAGGAAATAATTCAACTTAGAAAATCGCTGGCCGAACAAATGGAAAAAGCTGCCGAAATTGATCATTTAAAAAATCACATTTTTGCTACAATGTATCATGAACTGCGGACACCACTCAATGGAATCAATGGATTTGCAGAACTCCTTTTTGAAGAATGTACCAATGAAAAGCACCGTCGGATGGCCCTTACGATATTACAAAGTGGCGAACGTCTGCTCAATACCCTGAATGGAATTCTTGAATTATCTGATACAGAACTACTTAAACTTGATGTAAAATTAAGCAATTTCAAGGTACATGAAATCATCGAGAAAAAGATTCGCGAGAAATACCGAGACATGGCCGAAGAAAAAGGCTTAGCGTTTTATTATCAGCCCCGCACTACCCAAACAGTTGTTCGTTCAGACGAAGAAATCTTTACCAGAATTCTCGACTTGCTGATAGACAATGCGGTAAAATTTACAACCAAAGGAAGTATTACCCTTGAGCTTATCGAAGAGAACAACGAGAGAGGTAATTTTGCTCATATTAAAATCATAGATACAGGGATAGGAATCCCATACGAACGACAAGGTCTCATTTTCTCCAGCTTCAGGCAAGCCAGCGAGGGGCATCGGCGAAATTATGATGGAAGTGGTGTAGGACTCAGCCTGGCAAAAAACCTTACCAATATTTTAGGTGGAAACATCAGTGTAGAGAGCACTCCCGGAGAAGGTAGCACTTTTACCCTTACATTCCCTGCCCTCACTAAGGAAGAACAACAAATCGATTCAAACTTTAAAGAATATGCATTACCCGGTGTTAAAACGCACAGAATATTGATTGTAGAAGATGATGACACCAACCGCGAATTTATGGTTTACAATTTGCAAAACCTTTATCATACAGATATAGCACTGGATGGAATTACCGCATTGGAAAAAATAAAATCGCGGCCTTACGATGCTATTTTGCTTGATATCAGCCTGGGGAGAGGGCTATCGGGTATCGACGTTATAAAAGAGCTTCGAAAAAATCCAGCTACTCGACTTTTACCCGTGGCAGCCGTCACTGCAAATTTGCGTTTGTATAAACCCGAAAAAATGATAGAGGTCGGATTTACACACTACCTGGCCAAACCATTCTCACGTTCCGAAATTCTATCTTTAGTAAAAACCATGATTGGCCAACCACCAGAGTCTTAGAGACCCAACAAAGTCGGATCTGTGAACATGCGGTACAGCACCCATATAAACAAACTGATTAGTAGCATTCGCCTACGCAAGTAAAGTTTACCATGATCTTCGAATAGGAGTTCTGGACCTGTTAATGGGGTTTGCCATACAGGTAAAATGAAAATAAATCCACTCAGCAGCGTAAAGGCCTCATAGTATTGCACCCTAGGCAACTTAAAAATCACGATGACTAATATTGATAGAACAAAGGGTAAAACAACTTGGTATCTTACAAATCGATTAACCATATAATGATTGAGCTCACCGAAATAACAATTGGCCTGACTTAAGAATAGCATGCGTGAAAAAGTACCCACCAAAAGCAATACACCCAAAGCAGACATGGTAAGTATAAGCTTGGCTGTATCCATTAGGTATAAATAGGTTAAAACATGTCCAAAGCCTTTGGTGAGAATATTGCCCACAGCAAGCGCACCAAAAAATAAAATCATACCCCAAAAGTAAGCCCATAAAAAGACCTGCTTGAGCACCCCCTCAAAACGCCTTACATACAAATAAATAATAAGAGAAATGGTGCCTAATGCAAGAGCTGTAAAAGGCTCGATACTGAACAAGGTTTTCACAGCATCGGGCGTATAATCGCGAGGAGTAATAAAATAAATAACTCTATAATAACGCAAAGCTGCAGTATAACCAAAAGTAGGTGCTAAAAAATAATTGATAATCTGACCACTAAAACTGATAAAGAAGTAAGCAATCAGGCTTGCTGATAAAGAATTGAACACAATTGATAGCTTACCTGCCAATCCTATGGTCTTCCAGAAAATCTTGCCATGAGAAGGCTTTTTGTTTTCTCCATAGCGAAGATTATGATAAAACCTCCTCCATAAAAAGCGAATGATACGTTTGCGCCTGGCCCACTGTGTATAAGGATGGGGTTCTTTGGGTACTATGTTATCCGTTTTTTTTATTGGGGGTTTGCCAGGTTTTTCTTGAAAGAGCTGGTGAATCGTTCTGCGAATTACAAATCT
>CALJNV010000202.1 GCA_937981455.1 uncultured Bacteroidales bacterium
CCCGGGCTCCGTTACCATCAGCACCTGGCCTGTATATCCCGTGCTCCAAACATAGGTACTGAAGCCTGCCCCTGCATCCAGCAGCACCGCTTCCCCGGCGCACACTGTTGTGTCGTTGAGTGTAACGATGGGTTCGGAGGCGGTGACCACCACCGAGCCGGTGGCCGTACCCGGGCAGTCGCTGCCCGACATGCT
This sequence comes from uncultured Bacteroidales bacterium, assembly GCA_937981455.1. Classification (GTDB taxonomy): domain Bacteria; phylum Bacteroidota; class Bacteroidia; order Bacteroidales; family TTA-H9; genus UBA2030. The sequence goes on from CALJNV010000202.1 coordinate 196, forward strand.
TAGCAAAGCATAGACACCTGCCTCTGTAGCATTTATCACATAGGGCCAGGGCCCGGTATAGCCTCTTACACCAGATCAGGCAACCACAGTCTGAACAAATTTCATTTTAATGAACTGGAAAATGTAGGTCATATGTTTGGAGCTTGTTTGCTAAACTTAAACTTCTAACTTTGCAGCCCGAAGAAGATAAAAAAATACAAACATCAAATTCTATGAAACGCAATGTAATTATTATTGGAGCCGCGGGCCGCGACTTCCACAATTTCAACACATTTTTTCGAGGTAATCAAACATACAATGTAGTGGCTTTCACAGCCGCCCAGATTCCTGATATTGATGGACGTAAATATCCTGCCGAATTGGCTGGGGCCGATCTTTATCCCAATGGAATTCCTATTCTTGCAGAAGAAAGTCTTCCTCAACTTATTAAAGAGTTGGACGTGCACGATTGTGTGTTTTCCTATAGCGATGTCCCTTATTCACGTGTCATGAGCCTTTCTTCCATCGTCAACGCTGCTGGTGCTAATTTCATTTTGTTGGGTCCTCGTGAAACCATGCTCAAGAGCACCAAGCCGGTAATAGCTGTTGGAGCTACCCGCACAGGTTGTGGTAAAAGCCAGACCTCTCGTCGTATTATCGAAATTTTGATGAAAAAAGGTCTTAAGGTAGTAGCTGTTCGCCATCCCATGCCCTACGGAGATTTAGTGGCCCAAAAGGTACAACGTTTTGCATCATTGGAAGATCTCAACAAGCATAAATGCACAATAGAGGAGATGGAAGAATACGAACCCCATGTTGTGCGTGGAAATGTTATTTATGCAGGTGTAGACTATGAGGCTATTCTTCGTGCAGCTGAAAGTGACCCCAAGGGTTGTGATGTAATCCTATGGGACGGCGGTAACAACGATTTTCCCTTCTACAAACCTGATCTAATGGTAGGGGTAGCTGACCCACACCGTCCAGGGCACGAAGTATCGTACTACCCGGGCGAAGTAGTGGCACGCATGGCAGATGTCATTGTTATTAATAAGATTGACACTGCCAGCAATGAAAATATACTTACCGTTCGACAAAACTTGGCTAAAATCAACCCAAAGGCAAGGATCGTGGATGGCGCTTCACCCCTTACGGTTGATAAACCCGAACTAATCCGCGGAAAACGTGCCTTGGTAGTGGAAGATGGTCCTACACTGACCCATGGTGAAATGAAGATAGGCGCTGGCGTTGTTGCCGCAATGAAATTTGGGGCCAGCGAACTGATCGACCCGAGACCCTATGCAGTAGGAAAAATTGCCGATACTTTTCGCATTTATCCTGGAATAGGAACTTTGCTTCCAGCTATGGGTTACGGCCCACAACAGATTAAAGACCTCGAGGCTACCATAGAAAAGACCCCAGCCGACGTTGTAGTGATTGGTACCCCCATCGACCTTAATAGGGTTATCCAAATCAATAAACCTACGGTAAAAGTGGGTTACGATTTGCAAGAAATTGGCCGGCCCAACCTTGAAGAAATTTTGGACGAGTTTCTTCAAGATCATAATCTTTTAAAAGATAAAGTCGGAGATGCCTTCAAATAGTACCTTTTGAAAAAAGCGGCCTTTGGGTCGCTTTTTTTATGCAAAAAAAGTGTAATTTATTAGATTAATTTTGAAGATGCTTTAATACCTACTCATAAACCATGAAAAACAGAAGTCTTGTTTCTATTTCCGATTTCAGCAAAGAAGAGTATTTACGGATACTCGAACTGGCACAACATTTCGAGCGAAGCCCCATTCAGAAAATTTTGGAGGGGTATGTGGTTGCTACTCTTTTTTTCGAACCTAGTACCCGTACCCGGCTCAGCTTCGAAAGCGCGGTGAATCGATTGGGAGGTAAAGTAATTGGTTTCAGCGATGCCTCCGTGAGCAGCACTTCCAAGGGTGAAAGCCTGGCCGATACCATTCGAACGGTAAGCAACTACAGCGACCTCATTGTTATGCGACACCCTATCGAGGGTTCGGCTCGCTGGGCCAGCGAAGTAGCAACCGTTCCTATTATAAATGCCGGCGATGGAGCCAACCAGCATCCCACACAATGCCTGCTCGACCTCTATACCATTTTGCAAACACAAGGTACCTTGGATAACCTAAATGTGGCCTTTGTAGGTGATTTAAAATACGGCCGCACAGTACATTCCAATGTGATTGCTCTCACCCACTTCAATACTACATTCCACCTGGTATCCCCAGAGGAATTGAAACTCCCCAGTGCTGTGAAAATGCACATCAAAGAAAAAAATCTTCAATATTATCAATATACCGATATTAATGAAGTTATTCAAAATGCAGATATTCTTTACATGACACGTATTCAGCGCGAGCGCTTTTCAGATCCCATGGAATACGAAAGGGTAAAAAATTCTTACATACTCAACAACCCTATGCTCGCCGGTGCCAAAGATAACCTCCGTGTTTTGCATCCTCTTCCAAGGGTCAACGAAATAAATACCGACGTGGATGACAACCCCAAGGCTTATTATTTTCAGCAAGCACTCAATGGAGTTTATGTTCGTCAGGCCCTCATCGCTTCTATCCTGGGACTTGTTTGATTTATTAACCCTTAAAAGATTTATATTTATGTCAGACCAAGGAAGAAAAGAACTCGTAGTCTCCGCCATAGAAAATGGCACCGTGATCGATCATATACCCACCCATGCCGTCATGCAGGTC
>CALJNV010000203.1 GCA_937981455.1 uncultured Bacteroidales bacterium
TCACAGGATAAAATGAAATTTGACTTCTTTTTGGGTATTATACTCCAGTGTGGGTAAGGGTACCTTGATGATATTAAGAGCCTCGAGCAATATTTTTACAAAAGGTGAGCGTGTTTTTATTCGGCTAAAATCAATATCAGGGGAGAAGAAAAAGCGTCGGTATCGTTCTATGTCGCTTCTATTGTGAAGGATCCCGTTTTTGTCCGTCCATATATTGTCATATCCGCCATACATTCCTGCAGCCCCGTACCCAAAAGCTACATTCAGCCAGGGGGGCAAGCTGCCCTCGGGATAAAAGGAACGAAGATTAAAGCTTATCCAAGTATTCAAGGCATTGTAATCTTTGAAAAATCTAACGAGTAGTGATCTGCCGTAGAGCTCCTCTGCTCTTTCCTTGAGCTCACCAGGGGGGTAAGACTGGAAATGGGGCATAATTTTCAGACGTATGCGTTGTTCACCCCAAACGAGCTCTTGGGTGGTCATAAGTGCAGCTCCGGTGAAATTGGCTACTACATCGCTGAGTGAGGCCCCCCATCCAGCCGAAAAACCATCGAAAACTTCTATGGTATTTTGTAGCATAAAGGCAGTAACTCCGGCATAAATAGCGGCTTTTTGGGGTTGTAGTCCACCCCATTTCAATACGTGCATGATGTAATACGCCTCCAGATAAGGGGTTACGGCATGACCGGCTTTATCCACTTGAAGCCATTCACCACTATCATCGAAAAAATGAAAAGAGCTTCGCGGGTAGTCTTTGTACCAAAGGTAATTGAGCCCGACAAGCGTTGCCCCATAACCAGCAGCACCCGAAACGACAAAAAAACGAAGCCGGCCTGGATTTAAAGAGTCTGGTGTGTGCAGCCACAGTGGCCAATGAATGGTATTTCTATCTTCACCCCTTTCGGGAAGAGTATCCGCTTTTATCAGCGGGGTAATACCCAGGAGAAATAGGCTCAATATTACATATATTTTACAACTCATGCAAAGTTTTTGGTGAAGGCAAAAATAATGAGCTTTCTTAAAGTTTAAAGTCAACTGAATTGCTTAGCAGTTTTCCTATAGGTATTGTTGGAGTAAAAATTGGGCTTATTTTTGCAGCAAAACCTTTCGCATGGGGCCTAAATACTATAGAAGCAAAGAAGAGCTCGCTGACATCGTGGGTGAGAAAATGGCCTTTATCAATCGATGTTTGGATGCATTGTCGAGGGGAGAGAAAATTTCTGTTGTTGAAGTGCGAGAGGCCCTTGTTTTTTTGAAGGATCATAGATACCTTTTTACCGGCCAAGGGCTCAATCAACTTGAATTTTTTATTCGTGAATCGGAGCAGGCCCTGAAGGGGTTATAATTTATTCCCAGGTTTTCGGCAGAAGAAAGGTTTATCGTTTTGGAAACGGCATTCCAGCATACCTAAAAGCATAAAATCGGTAATGATACGGCTGGCCTCGCGGCGGCTGATGCCTATAAGCTGAGTAAATTCTTCGAGGCTTACCATGCCCTGAGTTTCCAACATGCGAAGCAACAGTTTCTCGGGAATACCCATTTCGATGACTACTTGTGGGCCATTTATTTGTTTCTTCCAAAATTCAATAAGAATAGCTGGAGCTAGAATGTTTCTATCCTGATTGCGAATCCATGCCGTCCAACGCCCCTTTTCGTCAGGGGCAAGGTAAGGTTTATGTTCTCCTGGTAATACAATTACCTCCAGCACTTTTTTGCCATTGATATTCCATTGTATCGACTGAAAGCTTACCTCGGGCCGAGTGTATAGAGAAGCTGCAGTTTCTACCATGTGCAATTCTTCGTCGGTTCTAACCCCGGCAATGCTACCATTATCTTTAACCCCAATAAGTAAAGTACCCCCTTCGCTATTGGCAAATGCAACCATAGAACGGGCGATCTTTCGTGAATCGTTTACCGCAAATTTGAAGTCGAGGTGCTGATTTTCACCTTGTTCAATGAGGGTTTCAATATGACTCTTTTTGCGGGGCCAGAACATGTGCAAAGATAAGACCATCAGCTCGAGGATTTGATGAACAATCTTTCTATTTTTGCGTCGAAATTTTCGCAAAATCCGCAAATATGCTTAAAGACTATCCTTTTAAAGGAGTTATCTTCGACCTCGATGGCGTAATAACACAGACTGCCCAGGTGCACAGTGCCGCTTGGAAAAAAATGTTTGATGAATTTTTGCAGGACTGGAGTAGTAGGCAAGGCATACCCTTTCAAGAATTCGACCATAATGCAGATTACTTGCCTTACGTAGACGGTAAACCTAGATACCAGGGTGTTGCCTCTTTCCTAAGTTCGAGAGGCATTGAGCTACCTTGGGGAACGCCCGATGATAGCCCTGAAATGGAGACAGTGTGCGGATTGGGAAATCGTAAGAATCTGGCTTTTAATGAGGTGCTGCAACGTGATGGAGTTAAGGTCTATCAGTCTACCCTCAATTTGATATACGAATTACGAAAAAACGACATTCGAGTGGCAGTTGCCTCTTCTAGCAAAAACTGCGAACAGGTTTTACAAAGGGCGGGTATTCTCAATCTTTTTGAGGCTCGGGTGGATGGTGTGGTCTCTGCTGAATTGGGGTTGAAAGGAAAGCCTGAGCCTGATATTTTTATAAAAGCTGCAGAAATCATGGGGTTACCCGTTCATCATTGTGTGGTGGTAGAAGATGCCGTCTCTGGGGTTCAGGCGGGACGTAACGGAAACTTTGGTATGGTGCTGGGTATCGCACGTGAGCATAATCATCAAGAATTGCTTATACACGGTGCAGATGTAGTGGTGAGCGATATCGCCGAGTTAGGGGGAATCAAAGGCATAGAACAATGGTTTGAAACAGGTTTGATGGAAGATAATTTTAGCCTTACTTACTTCGATTACATACCTGCAAAGGAAAAGCATCGTGAAACCTTGCTTACGACAGGTAATGGTTATTTTGCCACTCGGGGGGCTTTTGAGGAAACTGCTGCAGGAGAGGTAAACTATCCGGCCACCTACATGGCAGGGTTATACAACCGGCTGGTCTCCAGGGTAGCCGACAGAGATGTTGAAAATGAAGATTTTGTAAACGCAATCAACTGGATTCCCTTTACTTTTCGATTGGCAGATGGCCCGTGGTTTGACCCTAACAAGCATGAAATTCTCGAAATTATCCGTAGATTAAATTTTAAAAATGGGCAGCTTGAGCGTAGAATGGTGGTGAATTATGAAGGCTGGCGTGTTAAGATAATTTCAAGCCGGTTTGTTTCTATGCAAAATCCCCACCTGGCAGCCCAGCGCTATACCCTTATTCCAGAAGATTACGAGGGCCCTCTTACGATTCGCGGTGGGGTAGAGGGAAAACTTATCAATGACGGGGTGGAACGTTATAGAGCTCTTAATCAGCAGCATCTTGAAATAGTAAGCCAACATGCAGGACATGCCTCGGGTTATGTGGTTAACCGAACGGTACAAAGTCAGATTACCATTGCCACGGCTTTCCAGATGGAAAGCTCCTTCGAATCTACCCTTAGCCAGGAGGTCTCACAGGGTAGTAGCTTTATAAGTTTCACAGGTCATGCGAAAGTTGGAAGTGGGATGACTGTGGTTAAAAAAGTGGCCATTTGCAATAGCCTCACCAGCGACAATCCTTTGCAAAAGGCTCAGGAGCAACTCAATGCAGCGCCGGCTTTCGAAGAAATGCTTTCACTTTCGGAGGCTGCCTGGGGCCGCATATGGATGTCAGCCGATGTGCAATTGAAAGGCGATCGATTGGCACAGAAAATTTTCCGCATGCATCTTTATCATCTTTTTGTAACCACTTCGCCTCATAATATCAACTTAGATTTTGGTATACCTGCTCGAGGATTGCATGGTGAAGCTTACCGGGGGCATATATTTTGGGATGAATTGTATATTTTGCCTATTTATTACTACAATTTCCCCGAAGTAGCACGCAGCGTGCTGATGTATCGTTACAGACGACTACCGGCAGCCCGCGAGTATGCGCGCCAGCATGGCTTCAGGGGCGCCATGTTTCCCTGGCAAAGTGGTTCCACAGGTCGTGAGGAAACTCAGGTGCTTCATCTCAACCCTATCTCCGGCCAATGGGGCGATGACTATAGTTCTTTACAACGACATGTTTCGCTGGCCATTGCTTACAATGTGTGGGAATATTATCATGCCACGGCAGATAAAGATTTTCTCATTCATTATGGAGCAGAATTGTTCCTCGATATCTGTCTTTTTTGGACAGGGCTGGCTCAAAAAGATGCTAAAACCGGTCGATACCATATCAGTGGAGTAATGGGTCCGGATGAGTTTCATGAAAAATACCCTGCGAGCGACAAAGGTGGCCTCAGAGACAATGCCTATTCCAATTTAATGACTGCCTGGGCCTTACGTATTGCTAATAAAATCAGGGGAATAATTGGTGAAAAGGAATTTGGTCGTATCGCTGCCCTGATTGGTCTCGACGATGCAGAATGGACACGTTGGCAC
>CALJNV010000204.1 GCA_937981455.1 uncultured Bacteroidales bacterium
CTTTTCTATTTTCTTTTAATACCTAGAATTAGTAGATAACCCAGGTTCAAAGAGGAGGAATCCTGTCACAGGCGAGATCTACACAATAATTTTTCTTGACTATTTTTGTAAATTAAAACCCAAAACATGGAAAAGATAACCGTACTGGGAGTTAGAATTACCGACCGGGCCGAAAAATCGCTTGCAGTGCAAAATGTGCTAACCATGTATGGATGCAGCATACGCACTCGCCTGGGGCTCCATGAGGTAGTAGAGGGAAACTGCAGCCACACAGGCCTCATTTTGCTCGAGCTTACGGGTGATGAAGAAGAAATGCAGCGACTTGAGAATGCCTTGCAGGCTATTCCTGGGGTTGAAGTTCAGAAAATGGTTTTTGCCTGATGGCACCCCTTCATCGCTTCTTCCTTCAGCTAGCCTTCGATGGAACGAATTATCACGGATGGCAACGCCAGCCCAAGGGTAATACAGTTCAGGAAACCCTACAAAGACAACTCAGCTTTTTACTAAAACAACAAATCACCCTTACTGGCTGCGGCCGCACAGATACAGGCGTGCATGCCAAGGATTTCTATGCCCATTTCGACATTGATACCTTAAATCCTTTTACGAATAAAAGCCTGGTTGAAGCCCTCAATCATACTTTGCCTTCTGATATAGTGATTTTCAATATCTTTCCTGTGAAAAACGACGCACATGCCAGGTTTTCGGCTACCTGGCGAACCTATCGTTATTATATATCCACCCGGAAAGATCCTTTCAATCGGCCTTATCGCTGGTTCCGCTTTCACGCAGCCGATGTTGACCGGATGAACCAGGCTGCCTCATTGCTGATAAATGTCCAGGATTTTACAAGCTTTGCCAAACTACATTCCAACCAAACGAACAACCTGTGCAAGGTCACTGAAGCTTTTTGGATAAAGAACCAACATGAAATTATTTTCACCATTACGGCCAATCGATTTTTGCGCAACATGGTTAGAGCAATAGTAGGAACCCTTTGGGATGTAGGCAGAGGAAGATTTACAATAGAAGATGTGCAGAGGCTTATCGAAATGAAGAACCGCTCACAGGCCGGTGCATCCGTACCTGCAAGCGGTCTCTTTCTTGAGAAAGTGGAATACCCCAACGAAATTTTTTACCCTCAGGATTAATCCTTCAGAAGGTCTTTTACATTTTCCAATTTACCGTCAACAGGTGCAGGCTTAATTTTCAACAGATGAGCAAGCAAAGGGTAGAGATTTACATTCTCAAAAGGCTTGGCTGTATACCCAATTTTAAAGGCTGGACCGGTAGCATAGAAAATTCCATGCATATCAGGATTTTCGTTGTCGTATCCATGATTACCTGTATATTCTTTTTCAGTAGGGTAAAACTTAACATTCCAGCCTTTGTTAGCTACCACCACTAGATCATCAATTCGAGGGTGGGTTCCATAATGCAATCTGGCAGGAACTTCCTCTTTTTTCCAGACGGTAAGTTGAGGTATTTTTTTCAAACGATAGTACAATGAATCTTTATAAGCAGGTAGCGCTTTAATATTCAGATGCATATCAATACCCGACCCACCCTCAATCCAATAGCGAGGCACAAGATCAACCAGGTAAAGGGTATGTTCGGGTTGCACTTCAGCCATTCCATGGTCAGAAACTACGATAAAATTAACTTTTGAGGCAATCGGAAGCTCTGACAGGCGAGTGCGAAATACTCCCACCAACGAATCTAAATAAGTTACCATTTTGCCTGTGGCTGTTGATAAGGGCCCTTCGTAATGGCTGATTTCATCAGGCTGATGAATATACCACATAATGAGGTGGGGACGTTTATCCTCGGGCAGCTGCAACCAATGAATAACAGTATCGATCCGAGCTGTAAAGGGGACAGACTGATCGTATTTTTTCCATATAGAGGGGTATTTGCCTTTGATAGGTGCTTCGCTGCCAACCCAAAAATAGGAAGCTGTTTTTACCCCTTGATTCTCTGCCGTCACCCAAATAGGCTCACCTCCGTAAAACGCAGGGTTTTCAATGCTTTTTCGATTAGACATGTCGTATACACCGATCTGTGGGTCATAAAAACCGTTCTGGATCAATCCATGATGATCGGGATAGAGGCCGGTGGCCAGGGAATAATGATTAGGGAATGTCTTGGTGGGAAAACAGGGAATCAGGGCTTCTGCACGTACCCCCTCGGTGGACATTCGGTTAAGATGGGGTGTAGAAAAATGCTGAGGATAATCCCAACGGAATCCATCGAGGGAAAGCACAACCACATAGGGTTGTTTTTCGGGACCTCGGGCACAGGCATTAATAAACAGAATAAAAACGGAAAAAAGAATAACACGCAAGAGCCCGAGGGCCTGGTAAAATCTTAATCTTCTCATAGTGGAGTATGGTTTGACGCAAAAATAAAAGTTTTGCATGAAGTGAGGGTTAATTCAACAGGGTTTAAACAGGTATTAAATGATCACCGTTAACCAGCAGCAATTTCTCGTAGTCTCGGTTTCGAAGTGCAGAACGGAGTATATTTCGAGCGTCGCGAGTATCAGTATACCGGTGGATGCAAGAATGTAAGAAATCCGTGGTTCCATCAAAATCGCTGGCACAGAAATAGCCAA
>CALJNV010000205.1 GCA_937981455.1 uncultured Bacteroidales bacterium
GACTGCGTGTAAAACTGCTTATACGTCGCAGTTCTTCTAAATCCCACACAGAACCGCCACCTTTATTTGAGGTGTTTTCAGCCACCACGAGCCTCGAGACTGGAAGATGATAATTTTCTGGTGCATTGAGTGCCTCCTGAACCTGTTGTAAGGTAAAACGACCTCTGTCCCCATGGAGTAAACGCACCGAGCAACCCGAGTTAAAAGCAATACCTCCGGCCTCAAAGAGATATACATGAGCAGTTTCATCGCAAATAACCTCATCGCCCGGCCGGGTGTGAAGTTTTATGGCTATTTGATTGGCCATGGTGCCCGACGGAGTAAAAATACCGGCTTCCATGCCAAACATTTGTGCAAGGGTATTTTCCAATTCTGCCACAGTAGGGTCTTCCCCAAACACATCATCTCCCACGCGAGCTTCCATCATGGCTTTTAGCATACCCATAGAAGGCCGGGTCACTGTGTCGCTGCGCAAATCAATCCAGATTTTTTCCATCTTCTAAGTTCTTTAAAATCTGATGTAAAGTTTTGTTAATGTTTTTTGCCTCCTCTTCACTTATGATGAGCGGGGGTGATAGTCGAAGAGCTGTAGGACAAAAAAGAAAGCGGTCGCTGATTAACCTATGCGCCCACATCTTACGTAACATGGATACAGCAAGTTGAGGGGTTTGAAAATCAAGAGCTATAAGCATACCGGCTGACCTTATTTCACGAATTAGAGGAGAAAAGTGCAAGCCCTCGGTGAGTAATTGAGATTTCTTTTCAACTGTTTCCCACAATTTGCTTGACCTTAAAACGTCGAAGCCAGCACATGCTGCTGCAGCACTTACCGGATTACCGCCAAAAGTTGTAAGATGGCCTAAAGAGGGGTTATAAGCCAAAGTATCCATGTTTTGTTTACTGCTGATAAATGCGCCCAAAGGCATGCCTGCACCCAAGGCTTTAGCCAGGCACAAGATATCGGGAACAACCCCGTATTTTTCAAATGCAAATAAATTTCCTGTACGTCCCATACCGGTTTGTATCTCATCGAAAATAAGAAGTGCGCCGGTTTCATCACATCGCTTACGCAGTGCTTGCAGATAATTGCCTTCGGGCAAAACGACCCCTGCTTCCGCCTGTATAGGTTCTACCACAACGGCGGCTATCTCTTGCGTAATAAATTTTAAGTCTTCGATTGCATTAAATCTTAATCGGACAATACCCGGCAACAAAGGGCGGTATTTTAGTTTCAATACTTCATTGCCCATTATACTTAAAGCACCATGAGTACTGCCATGGTATGCATTCACAAACGAGGCAATAAAAGGCCTACCTGTAACTCTTTTGGCCAATTTCATGGCTCCCTCAATGGCCTCTGCACCCGAATTAACCAGATAGACACAATCGAGATTCGGAGGCAAAACTCTTACCAACCGAGCGGCCAACTGAACCTGCGGCGATTGCACAAATTCTCCATAAACAGTTTGGTGAAGATAAATGCCTGCTTGCTTGCGAATAGCTTCGATAACTTCAGGCTGGCCATACCCAAGATTGTTGACAGAGAAACCAGCGCTTAGATCGGTATAGGCTTCACCATCGGGGGTATAAAGATAAATACCCTGTGCGTTTTGAAATTTGATAGCAGGTGGCTCAAAAGAGGTAAGAGCCAGGTGTCTGAAAAATAACTCCCGTTCACTCAAATTTATCCCGTCATCGTTCATAGAGTTTATTTTTCAGGCGTTTCTTTGATGACCATCGAAGCCAATACTGATAGAATTAAAACCCCTGCAACAATACTCAGTGAAATGAGGGAACTTATATCAATCTGCCATATATCGGAAAGCAACATTTTAATACCTATGAAGGATAAAATAAAAGCCAATCCATAATGAAGAAAGCGGAACATGGGCATGAGATTGGCAAAAACAAAATACAAAGAGCGAAGGCCGAGTATGGCGAAAATGTTGGAGGTGTACAAGATGAAGGGGTCATCGGTAATGGCAAAAATAGCCGGTATGCTGTCAACTGCAAAAACCACATCTGTACCCTCTACAACGCATACCACTAAAAACAAAGGAGTAGCTAACAATCGACCCGATTTTCGGATAAAAAACCGACTCCCTACATAGTCAGGTGTAAAGGGAAATAAGCGGTGCGCTATGCTTACTATCCAATTCCTCGAAAAATCCTTGTTTTGATGAGTATCGTGGCTAAATGACTTAATACCTGCATATAAAAGGAAAAATCCGAAAATAGCCAATATTAGATTAATATGATACTCTTTGCCCCAAAGAACAAAGATAGGCAAATAAGTAAGTTTAATAAGGCTTAATCCCGCAAAAATAAATAGGGCTCTAGAAATGATGGCTCCAATAATTCCATAGAATAAAACCTTGTGCTGATATTCTTCAGCTACATTGAAAAATCGGAATATCAAAATAAACACAAAGATATTATCCATAGAAAGGGCTTTCTCGATGAGATAGGCAGAAACGAAATCGCTCGCTGCTACATGCCCTGACTCTAGCCATATAAGAAAGGCAAAAGCTAAAGACAATGCGATCCAAAAAATAGACCACCGTATGGCTTCGCGATTGCTCACTTTATGGTTTTTTCTGTTAAAAACCCCCAAATCGAGCAAAAGCATTCCCAGGATGATAATGGCAAAACCTACGATAATAAGGGGGTGATGATCCTGTTTATGGGATATAAATGAAAGCATTTTATTGTATTGAGAAATTGGCTGCAAAGTTATAAAACCTATGGCATGCGGAAAGTTTCTAATTTCGCAAGTCAAACCAAGAAAGAATGGACAATGCGAAAGTAGTAGTCATCACTGGGGCTTCATCAGGCATTGGTAATGCATTGGCAGAACAATACGCCCGAAGAGGCTGGAATCTTGTGCTTGGCGCTCGTAGAATCGAGAAACTTGAATGGCAAAGGCCTAACCTTGAAAAATGGGGTAGCCGGGTTGTATGCAAAAAAACTGACGTTAGTAAGGAAGTCGATTGCCAACAATTGATTGAAGCGGCATTGAAAGAATTTGGAAAAATCGATATTCTCATAAACAATGCTGGCATTTCCATGAGAGCTCTTTTTAAAGACGCTGAGTTGGCTGTCATTCGGCAATTGATGGATGTCAATTTTTGGGGAACGGTGTATTGTACCAAATATGCCCTTCCATACTTATTACAAACCCAGGGAAGTGTTGTCGGGGTTATTTCAATCGCGGGTTACGTAGGTTTGCCCGCAAGGACAGGATATTCGGCTTCCAAATTCGCTGTGCGGGGATTTTTGGAAACCTTACGTACAGAAAATTTAAAAACAGGATTACATGTACTCGTTGCGGCACCAGGCTTTACGGCTACAGATATCCGCTTTAACGCATTAACAGCCAATGGCACACCCCAGGGCAACTCCCCCAGAAAAGAAGAAAAAATGATGTCAGCCGATGAAGTGGCACAAAGTATCATCAAAGCTATTGATCGCAGGAAAAATAGTCTTATTCTATCCTTTCTGGAAGGTAAATTCACAGTTTTTTTGCAAAAATTTTTTCCCGGATTGGTGGCTCGTTTAACGTACAGCCACATGGCCAAAGAACCCGATTCCCCTTTTAAATAAAGTATGCTATGGGTAAAAAGATCAAAACCGAAATTATTCCCCTGCGAGGACTTTCTACCATACAGTTTGGAGATACCACCGAACAAGTGGAATTTTTGCTCGGGCCTCCTGAAGAAAAGGAAGAAATACCATCCATCGCCGAAAATGAGCCCAATACACTGGTCTATTATTATTGGGACGAATGTCTGACGTTTTTCTTTCATCAGAATTCCCATAAACCTTTTCTCGTTGCCATCGAAACCGACGACTTAAAAGCTACATTGCTTGATCAACGCATTTTTAAGATGTCACCAGAAGACATCATTGCTTTGATGGCTGGCCAAAAACTTTTTGACTACGAAAAGGAATCCGAAGATTGGGGTGATACAAGGTACAGCTGGGAAGAATGGAACATTGATTTTTACTTTGAAAAAAACAAACTTACCGTAGTCAATTGGTCGGCTATGCTCGATGCCGAAGGGAATGTGTTCATTCCTGATGAGCCTATCCGTTGGTAAACCCACCACCATCGGCAATGATCTCACATTACCTTACCACGGACTGAAACCAGCTCATCTCCAAAAACTCCTTTTGATCTATGCAGGGTAAATCTCTATAAGTACCCTATAAATCAATGCTTAGAACCTCAAATTAAAATAACACATCCCACAAAATTCAAAAAAATTAACACCGAACAGAGAGAATATT
>CALJNV010000206.1 GCA_937981455.1 uncultured Bacteroidales bacterium
AGTGAGGGCTTTGCAAAAGGCCATAGAAAACTCTCACTCAAAGAATGAGAAAGCCCGCTTATACTTTATTTTGGGTCAGGTTTACTGGAAATGGGGCAAACTGGCGGCTGCATCTCAAATGTTTGACGAAGTGGTGAAGCGCAATCCGCGCTACGATATGCTTTTTTCAGCCATCATCAATAGGGCTCGCTGTTATGACTCTGTTAACGAGGATGCCAGCCGAGTAGAAAAAAGTTTGAAGGACTTGTTGAGTGATGTAAAGAACAAAGAATACCAAGATCAGATTTATTTTGTGCTGGCCGAGCTCTATTTAAAACAAAATCGCAAATCTGAAGCGATTCAAAATTTGCGGTTGTCGGTAGCAAAGTGCAAAAACAATGATTTCCAGCGCGTGCAAAGTGCTTTATTGCTTGCCGATCTCTATTTTGAGGTGCCCAGGTATTTCGAAGCCCAGGCTTACTACGATACCGCATTACAGGCCCTACCAAGAGAGAATCCTGATTATCAGAAGTTGAATGAAAAGGTTAAGGTGCTTACCGAATTGGTAACACATCTCAGCGTCATACAAACCGAAGATAGTTTACAACGAGTGGCTGCCTTACCCGAGGCCGAGCGGCTCAAAATTATCGATGCGATTATTGCCCAGGTTATGGAAGAGAGGAAAAAGAAAGAAGAAGAAGAGAGGATGCGGCAGACTGAAATGGCTATGGGTATGGCCTCAGGCATGGGTATGATGGGAGATCGTAGCATGATGCCCATGGGGGGGCGACAGGGTGGGGGGTGGTATTTTTACAATCCCCAGGCGGTAAGTATGGGATTTACTGAATTTAAAAGGCGTTGGGGAAATAGAAAATTAGAAGACTTGTGGCGCTTAAGCAATAAACAGATGATGGATTGGGGTGAAGAAACGCAAGGCACCCTGGCTTCACAGGATACTTCTACCCGAGATACATCGGCACGAAAGCAACTCTCAACCGATCCTTTGAAACGTGAGACTTATTTACAAAAGTTGCCTTTAACCCCGGAAGCCCTCGCTGAGAGCAACACGCGTTTGAAAGATGCCTTTTTTAATGCTGCTTTTATTTACCGCGAGGGCCTGAATGACTTGCACAATGCGTCAAAAACCTTTGAAATGCTGGTGGAACGCTTTCCCGATACAGCTTCCAATCCTTACCTTCTCATGAGTTATTATCAATTGGTTGTAATTAATGAGAAATTGGGTAACGCTGATAGAGCAACTTATTACCGAAATTTTATTATTAACAATTATCCTTCTACTGATTATGCTTTGGTTCTGAGTAATCCGGAATATCGTAAAGAAATAGAACGAAAGAATAACATGGCTGCCACATTGTATGCTGAAACTTATGAGGCATGGCAATCTAGGCAGTACTATTTGGTAGTGATGAATAGTGATGAAGCGCGAACTCGTTTTCCTGGGCATAAACTTTTGCCGCGCTTCGAATTGCTTCGAGCTTTTTCGATGGGAAAAGTTGCTGGAGCCGATTCCTTGACTGCTGGCCTGACGCGAGTAGCCAGACTTTATCCCTCGGAAGAAGCGGGTCGCATGGCCAGGGATCTGCTTGCCAAATCGGGGAAACCTCTGCCCGAAACCCCATCCTCCAATGGAACTTCGGGCAAAGAAAATGAGTCGAAAGTTTTACCTTATGTATTTGATAGCAAGGCTGATCATTTCTTTGTGTGCATGGTTAACCCTTTGCAAGTTGATGTTTCGGCCTTGCGCATACGAATCGCCGATTTCAATGACCGGGCCTTCCGCCTTGAGACTTTTAATGTTTCTTCCATCATTTATAATGATAGTTTACACATGATAAGTATCGGCGTTTTTAAAGGAAGCAACCGGGCTTTGGATTACCGAAACCAATTTCTCGAATCGGAATACATCACCTCGATGTTGGGGGGTAAAATTTTTTACTCTTTTATCATCTCTACACCTAACTATGCTTTGTTTTATCAGAACAAAGATCTGTTAGGATATCTTGCATTTTTTGAGAAAGAATATCTGGGAAAAAAGTACTAACTCTTAGCGGATTTTTTATAATTTTACGAAAAAAATATGGCTAAACCTGTTATTACAGAGGCTCCGGCCGTTAATATCATCGGCCCCAATACAACGATCGAAGGTTCCATTAAATGTGGAGGAGACATACGCATAGAAGGAACTGTCAAAGGCTCGATAGAGTGTGGAGGTAAAATCGTAGTGGGAGAAACGGGTATCATTGAAGGCGATGTTTTTTGCCGCAATGGAGATTTTTCGGGACAGCTCAAAGGAATAGTAAAAGCCATCGAATTGCTTATATTTAAAGCTTCTGCCAGGCTCGAGGGGGATATTGTTTGCGGTAAACTGGCCATTGAACCCGGAGCCCGATTTAGTGGTAAATGTTCCATGGACACCTCTAAATTGGAATCGACTCCTGTTGCTGAAAACCATGTTAAAAAATGACCCTAAAAAAGATCCTCTTTTTAATTATGCCCGATACTCTTCTCTGGCATTTCAAATGCTGTTGATTATCTTTTTGGGAATTTGGCTGGGGCGCAAGCTTGACCTTTGGTTGGCACTTCGTTTCCCCATTTTTACTCTGCTTTTTTCTTTTTTATCTGTAGCAACAGCTATTTACATCGCCATTAAAGATTTTACCAACTCCAACCATCAATGAACGAAATCAACGGATATAGTAGCTTTCTGAGAAAACTCTTCGTATTTTCGGTGGCATTGGCAGCTTTAAGTACCCTCCTGCAGTTTACCCTGCCCCAGCCCATGACTACACCAGCCATGCCTTTTATTGTACTCTTTTTTTTGCTCCATACTGCTCTTTTTCATCGCATGGCCATTAAAATGATTGAAAAAAACCTGAATAAATTCAACAACTTTTATTTACTTTCCACCATGGCCCGGCTTTTTATTTTTATTCTCGTAATCTTGGGCTATGCCTGGCTTAATCCCTACGATTTTAAAGCATTCACCATTTGGTTCTTTATTTATTATGTCTTTTATACCATCTTTGAATTGTCGATGCTTTTACCAAGGCTCAAATACCCCAAAAAGTAAACCCAAAGCTATGATTTATTTGACACGAAGAGAAACTTTTAATGCTGCTCATAGGCTCTTTCGACCTGAATATACCGATGAGAAGAATTTTGAAATTTTTGGAAAATGCAGCAATCCCAATTGGCATGGGCACAATTACACTTTATACGTAACAGTTAAGGGTGAATTAAACCCCCAAACGGGCATGGTAATTAATTTAAAAATGCTCAGCCGAATCATCAAAGAAAAGATAATTGAAAAAGTGGACCATAAGAACCTCAATACAGAAGTTGATTTCATGCAGGGTAAAATGGCTTCTACCGAAATGATATGTATAGCTATATGGGATGAGTTGGAACGCCCCATTCGGGAAATGGGCGCCCAGCTTCATTGTATACGCGTTGAAGAAACAGAAAATAATTTTGTTGAATTTTTTGGATGAAAGATTAAACATTCTCAGGTCTGGTATGTTTGAATCTTGAACTTTTATAAATTATTAAAATATGATGGTAATGGAAGATGAAAAATTGATACACGAAATGATCGAGGAAAATTCTCTCGAGGGTTATAAAAAAATAGACAAATACAACTACGATACAATCGACAAACTGGCCGCGCATTATTACGAAATTCTTCGTCTTATTGGAGAAGACCCCGATCGCGAGGGTTTACGTGATACACCCGTCAGGGTGGCTAAATCCATGCAATTTCTTACGCACGGTTATGATCTCGATCCTAAAGAGATTCTTCTTTCAGCTCGGTTTAAAGAAGATTACAGGCAAATGGTATTAGTAAAAGATATTGAGATTTATAGTCTGTGTGAACATCACATGATTCCTTTTATTGGGAAAGCTCATGTGGCATACATACCCAACGGATATATTACGGGCTTGAGTAAAATTGCCCGCGTTGTGGATGCTTATGCCCGCAGGCTGCAGGTGCAAGAAAGACTTACCACTCAAATTCGCGATTGTATCCAGGAGGCGCTGAACCCGCTCGGTGTTGCAGTGGTGATAGAAGCCAAACATCTTTGTATGGCCATGCGCGGTGTGCAAAAGCAAAACAGTGTGACTACAACCTCCGATTTTACCGGCGCTTTTACCCGCAAGGAGACCCGTGAAGAGTTTGTACATCTTATTGGCTCTAAGTTGTCGTGATTTCTGAAAAATAGTCTGACTAGCATTTTCGGGTTTTATGACTTAAAACCTATTGGGTTTAATACTTCGCTCATATAGCATCTTTTCCAGAATTTAGTACCTCCGGCTTTGCATTATTGATATGTTGCATGCGTTGGAGGTTTTTTTATGATGTCACTCCCCGGGATGAATACGTCATTTCATTTAACTTTGCAACAAATTTGTTACATATGTCTTTGCATGTTATCCGGGAAATTTTAAACAAAGAGGCATTCTCCAAAGATGACCTTAAGGTGTTGCTTAGCGCCAATGAGGAAGATAGAAACCTCATCTTTGAAAAAGCAGCCCGGATAAAAAAAGAAAACGTGGGGAATAAAGTTTACTTTAGAGGGCTTATTGAATATTCGAATCGTTGCGCAAAAAATTGCTATTATTGTGGTGTAAGGTCGGGAAATGCGAAAGTGCAGCGCTATAGTATGACCGATGAGGAGGTGCTCGATGCCGCCCGTTTCGCTCTCGAAAATCACTTTGCTTCTATAGTTATACAAGCTGGAGAACTCTTTAGCCGTGTGCATGTTCTTAAAATTGGTGAACTACTTTTGAAAATTAAAGAATTGTCGCAAGGAAAATTGGGTATTACTCTTTCATTGGGGGAGCAAACCGAAGAAACCTATCGGTATTGGTATGAATGCGGGGCCCATCGCTACCTGTTGCGCATCGAGACATCGAATCCTGAACTTTACCGAAAAATTCATCCTGAAAATAAGTTGCATAGCTTTGAGAGCCGACTCAAAGCTTTGTATGACTTGCGAAAAACGGGATATCAGGTAGGTACAGGGGTAATGATAGGTTTGCCTTTTCAAACACTTGATGATCTGGCCGGTGATTTGATTTTTTTCAAAGAATTTGACATTGATATGGCGGGCATGGGGCCCTACATCGAACACGAGGATACTCCTTTGTATCAATACCGTCATTTGCTTATGCCCCGCATCGAGCGATTTTATCTCTCTCTCAAAATGGTGGCTTTGCTACGAATTTTAATGCCCGATATCAATATCGCTGCTACAACGGCCATGCAAACCATTGATCCGCAGGGCCGTGAAAAAGCCCTCATGGTGGGCGCAAATGTAATAATGCCCAACCTGACGCCCTTAAAATATCGCGAAAATTATTTATTGTATCAGGATAAACCGTGCATAGATGAAGAAGCGCAAGAATGCCAGCATTGCCTCGAGGCTCGAATTTACATGGCCGGTTGTGAAATCGGGTGGGATGAGTGGGGTGACTCTCTGCACTTTAAACGTAAAATCGAAAGTCAGAAACAATAAGTCGATGGATTTGCTATGACTTTATCTAAAAATCGATTAATTTTTTGCTTAAATATTATCTTTGGATAAGTAAAGGCAAAGTATATACAACCCCTTGACGGTCAATTTTTACGGTATAAATTCCACAGGGTAAAGAGCTGATATCTATTTTCAAATCGGTTCCCAATCTTACAAAGTGCATTTGTCGGCCAAAGCAATCAAAAAAATAAACCGATGAGGTCCATGCCCCTTCCACAGTTATTTCGTCTTGAGCAGGATTGGGAACAAGCTTAATTTTTTCGTTGGCTAAAGTTTTAGGTTTTTTGGATGCCTTAGTTGACGGGGCAGTGCCCTCCACTAAATTTTTTACACAGAGAGCTTGAAGGTTGCCTTCTGCATCTTTGTAATAGGAATATTCGTGCTGTACAGAAAATGATCCTGTTCCTGAAATACTTACCTCAGAAGGTGTTGCTGCGCCCTGGGTATAATAGTTTTCCATCGTCAACATGCAATGGCGCAGGTTCATATTTGTGTTCATTTGACCCAACACATGGGCAGAAAGCACAATGATACTGAAAAGAGTAAAAACTAACCTGTGAGCGGCAAACACGATGTTTGATTTTGACATTCAAAGATAGAAAGAGTTCATTTACATTACTCTAATAAAATAAAATTTTCTTTATTTGATTGTTAAACACTATTCAATATTTATATGTTTGTATTTTAGCACCAACAATATCCTATCACATGGAACTAAAGAACTTAATCTTCGAAGTGGAAGGAGCTGTAGGAAAAATAATTTTCAATCGGCCCGATGCCCTCAATGCCCTCAATACAAATACTTTTGACGAGTTAAATGTCTTATTGGACGAAATTGAAAAACAATCGCTCTTAAAGGTATTGATCATCACAGGCGCGGGAAAGGCATTTGTAGCTGGGGCTGATATAGCTGAGATGCAAAATAAGTCGGAAACTGAAGCTCGGGCATTTTCCGAATACGGACAGCGAACTTTCGATCGCATAGAGCAACTCAGTATACCGGTCATAGCATGCATAAATGGTTTTGCGCTGGGTGGGGGGCTGGAATTGGCCATGGCTTGCGATATTCGTTTAGCATCAACCCGGGCAAAGATGGGTCAGCCGGAGGTTAATTTAGGGCTCATACCGGGTTTTGGAGGGAGCCAGCGTTTGCCCAGAATTGTCGGGATAGGAAATGGCTTGTATCTATTGCTCACGGGTGAGATGATCGACGCCCATGAAGCCTTGAGAATAGGGCTTGTTTGGAAAGTTCTTGAACCTGGAGAGTTGATGACAGAAGCCCGGCGTATTGCAGAAATCATCCTATCGCGTGGAAGCCTCGCACTAAAGCTGGTGAAGCAAACTGTGCATGAAGGCATGCAAAAGAGCCTTCAGGAAGCGCTGCAATTAGAAGCCATGCGATTTGGGTTACCTTTTGTTGAAGGGGGACAAGGCAAAGAGGGTATACGAGCTTTTTTGGAAAAACGTAAACCTAATTGGTAATTAATAATTTAAAAAGAAATATCTTATGATATCAGGTGAAAAATTAAGAAATGTAGCTGTGCTGGGTGCTGCCGGGAAAATGGGTAGCGGTATCACCATGCTTACGGCCCTAGAAATGGCAGCCCAAAGCTTGTTGCCTGAAAATGTGGGCCAATCGTATATTCTCTATGCCATTGATGTAAACAATGAAAACCTGGCCGGCCTGTTGCGATATATTGAAAATCAGGCCTCAAAGTATGCCGAGAAGAATACAGTATATCTTAGAAAAGTTTATGAGGACCGAGCTGACCTGGTTGAGAATGAAGAAATTATTAGGGAATATGTTAAACATACCCTGAGTATTATAAGACCTGTCAATCGTATAGAAAACGCAGCGGAAGTGAATTTGGTTTTTGAGGCGGCGAGTGAAAACCCTGATTTAAAAATTGACCTTTTCCGTCAGATTGAAAAGGTAAATCCAAGTAAACCTTGGTATTTAACCAACACGAGTAGTATTCCTATTTCACGGCTTGAAAAGGAAGCTGGTCTTGCGGGCCGAATCATAGGGTTTCATTTTTACAATCCTCCAGCAGTTCAAAAACTTATTGAAATTATTCCAACCCATAGCACCAGCGAGGATTTAAGGCAGTTTGCACTCGATTTGGCCAGGACACTCAAAAAAGTTATCGTATTCTCTAATGATAAAGCCGGATTCATTGGAAACGGTCATTTCATGCGCGATATTCTCTTTGCCACGGGAAAAGTAGCACAACTTGCGGAGGAGGGATTGTCAGAAACTCAGGCAATTTATATTTTAAACAAAGTGAGTCATGAGTTATTGGTAAGGCCCATGGGCATATTCCAGCTTGTGGATTATGTAGGTATTGATGTTTGTCAATACATAATGCAGGTGATGGCCCCATATTACCCAGAGGAACGTTTGCATAGTTCTTTGCTTGACCGAATGTTGGATGCAGGAGTAAAAGGGGGTCAATACCCAGACGGATCTCAGAAGGATGGATTTTTTAAATATGAAAAAGGTAAAATCGTGGGTGTATACGATTTATCGACAAAAACATATATAGATGTAAATCTATTAGATGCCCATGCCCGGGAGTGGGGAAAACCATGGCCTGAAGGAGTGCTGCAATGGAAAGTTGCCGTAAAAATGGGCAATCCCTATGAAGCCTTAGCCCAATACTTTTCGGGGCTCAAAGGTATGGTATCAAAATCGGCTAAACTGGCAATGGAATATGGTAAGGCTTCAGCCGAAATAGCTATAAAATTGGTAAATACGGGTGTTGCATTAAGTGAAGAAGATGTGAACACAGTTTTGAGAACTGGATTTTATCATGTGTATGGACCCGTGAATAGTTTTTTCGAATAATGCCTGATAGAAAGGAGAAGCAATGAAAACGAAACCAATGCGAAAAAGAGTTTTTATGACCGCCGGATATAACACTGTGAGTCTGGGTACGGGTCGAAGTGAATTTAATCCTCGCAAGCCACGTCCAGGAATAGAACATTACATGGCAGAGGCGGGAAAGGCTGTTTTAGCTCAAATTGGTGGAGCTAGCAATGTAGATGAATGTGTTGTGGGGAATTTTATGGCCGCACGATTCAATCGGCAGGGGCATCTGCAGGGTTTTTTCCCTTACATAGATGCTGGACTTCAGTACAAACCTGGTCTTTCAGTGGAGGGTGCATGTGCCTCAGGGGGGCTGGCCCTTATTACTGGCATGCGTAGTATTCTTGCGGAAACGGCTGATATAGTGCTCACTATCGGCGTTGAAGTACAAAATACCGTAAAAGCTATTTATGGTGCAGATATATTAGCAGGAGCTGGTTGGTATCAAAAGCGCAAAAAGGGCCATGCATACTTTTTCCCGGGACAATTTAGTGACAGAGCGGGAGCTTATTTTGAAAAATTTGGCCGCGAGCGGACTCGGCGTGCATTTGCCCGCTGGTACCGAAATGCCATTGAAAATGCAAGGCTCTGTCCCACAGCGCAAGAATATGAAAATAAAACCGAAGATTTAGAGGCATTGGCCTTGACCGAGCCGAATGGAAAATATTTTGTCGATCATTTGAATGTTTATGACTGTAGTAAGGTAAGCGATGGGGCATCGGCTATTGTCATTATGTCGGAAGAAGGATTGCAAAAAGCTGGTATTGCATTACACGATGCTGTCGAAATAGTGGGATGGGCTCAATCCGAACGAGATATAACCCAAGACCCTCCCAATCTTACTGAACTTTCCAATATCAAACAAGCCGTCGATCGAGCGCTTCGAATGGCTGGAATTGGTATTCATGAGGTGGGAACTGTAGAAACCCATGATTGTTTTACCATTGCGGGCATTTTGGGTATAGAAGCCATAGGATTGGCCAAACCCGGCGAAGGCCCGGATTTTGTATTGGCAGGGGAAACCTCCCGCAAAGGTAGTGTGCCTTTTAATACCACCGGAGGGCTCATCGGCTGGGGGCATCCTACAGGGGCTACTGGAGTGCACATGGCGGTTACCCTCTGGGAACAGCTCACCGGTAAAGCTGGGGCTGCACAGATCAAACTCAATCCTCAAAAACCTTATGGAATGTCAATCAATATGGGAGGAGATGATGTAACCGCTGTTGTAATTATTTATAAAAGAGCTCATTAATCGAAAAATTTTAGTGATGCATGAATAAATTTCATCAAATCTGATGAAAAGCTTGTTTTTCGGAGGAAAAAGTTTTATATTTGTCCAGACTGTTCCTTTCCATCCTAATGTGTCGAGAATGACACTTACGCAATTTTTCCTCATAGACAATAGGTTAGTTCATTACATAATAATTGCGCAACAATTAAGGAACAGTCGTGGCTTTAACCCCTACCGTCCCCCGGTAAATTCCGGGGGTTTTTTTACTATCGCATATTTATAGAATTTTTAAGAAGAAATATGGACCTGATGAATCGAATTACCGAATTACTTGGAATAAAATATCCTATCATTCAAGGGGGTATGGTGTGGTGTAGTGGATGGAAACTGGCATCAGCTGTGAGTAATGCCGGGGGATTAGGTGTTATTGGCTCGGGAAGCATGTACCCCGATGTGCTCCGTGAACACATACGTAAATGCAAACTGGCCACTGATAAACCTTTTGCTGTCAATCTTCCTTTGCTTTACCCCCAAATTTCAGATCATATTGATATTATTATCGAAGAGAAGGTTCCAATAGTAATAACTTCGGCCGGGAGCCCGGCTAAATACACACATTTATTTAAATCGCAGGGCATTAAAGTAGTGCACGTAGTGGCAGGAGTGAAGTTTGCCCGCAAGTGTGAAGAGGCCGGGGTTGATGCCATCGTTGCCGAGGGTTTTGAAGCTGGCGGACACAACGGTGCCGATGAGACCACCACCATGGTGTTGATACCCCTTGTCAGAAAACACACTCATTTGCCTTTGATTGCAGCAGGGGGTATAGCTACCGGCAGAGCCATGTTGGCTGCAATGATACTGGGTGCTGAAGGCGTTCAAATGGGAACGCGTTTTGCCGCCACAGTGGAAAGCAGTGCCCATCAAGCCTTTAAAAATGAGATTCTAAAAACAGGGGAGGGAGGGACCATGCTTGCGCTGAAAAAAATAGGTGCAGTTCGTTTGATTAAAAATGCTTTTTATCAACGAGTAGCTGAAGCGGAAGCCCAAGGAGCAACGGCTGAAGAACTTTCTCAATTGTTGGGAAGAGGAAGGGCCAAAAAAGGAATGTTTGAAGGGGATACAGAAGAGGGAGAATTGGAAATTGGGCAGGTGGCAGCCCTGGTGGATGAAATTAAGCCGGTGAACCAAATCTTTGAAGATATTTTGGCAGAATATCGTCAGGCAGTGGAGGAAGTTTTAAATGTATGGAAGCCGTAAACAAAGAAATTGTTTGGGTCAATTGCAGTGGACAGCAGATTTATACCGAACAATATATTCCGCGCGATTCTATGCGCTTGGGTTTGGTCCTTCTGCACGAAGGGTTGGGGGCGGTGAGCCTCTGGAAAGATTTTCCCCGAAAGCTGGCTTTATGCTCGCAGAGCAGGGTTTTAGCTTACGATCGACCGGGTTATGGCAAGTCCTCCCGGATTGCTTTACCTTGGGAATTGAACTTTTTACAAAAAGAAGCCGATGAAATATTGCCCTGTATAATTCAAACTTTTTTTAATGATTTGCCCTATGTTCTATGGGGGCATAGCGATGGTGGAAGTATTGCACTTGCTGCAGCTGGTGTTCTTGAGCCACGTCCAAAGGCTTTAATCCTTGAGGCCCCTCATGTGATGATTGAAGAGCAAACACTTAAAGGCGTCCTGCAGATACATGCTTTGCGCAATGATCTTGATTTTATCTATCGACTGACTAGGCATCATGGTGATAAGACTATGGAATTATTGAATGGGTGGCTAGGGGTTTGGATGCAACCCCAGGCCAGGCAATGGAATATTTTTGATCGTTTGTCTTTGATAGACTGTCCTATACTTTTTATTCAAGGCTCTGACGACGACTTTGGGACTTTACGCCAGTGGAAAGAAATCCGTAACAGAGTTAAAGGAAGAACGGAGTCTTTTATTCTCGAGGGTTGCGGTCATATTCCGCATCAATGCGCAGAACAAAAAGTTCTTGAAACTGCCATACAATTTATTAAAACTTTATAAAGTGTCGAGTCAAGGCCTTATGGGCCTGCGAGTATACTTTTTTTACAAAGATTAAACTATACAAATACAATTATTGTTAATTTTGAACGAAACACACTAAATGTGCATCCACCAAAACCTGATCATATATGGATTTCCAATTCACCGAAGAACAGCTGATGATAAAGCAGGCAGCCCGCGATTATGCCCAGCGGGAGTTATGGTCCGATGTAATTGAAAGAGATGAAAAGGCGATTTACCCTGAAAAACATGTAAAAGCCCTGGCCGAATTGGGCTTTATGGGGATGATGGTAAGCCCCGAATACGATGGTGGTGGCATGGACACGATATCTTATGTGCTGGCCATGGAGGAAATCTCTAAGGTCGACAGTTCGGTTTCAGTCATCATGTCGGTAAATAATTCATTGGTATGCTGGGGGTTGGAGGCCTTTGGCACCGAGGAGCAGAAACAAAAATACCTCCGTCCGCTGGCTAGAGGTGAGAAAATCGGAGCTTTCCTTCTCTCAGAACCCGAGGCGGGTTCGGATGCTACCTCTCAGCACACCACTGCAGTAGATATGGGAGATTATTATTTGCTCAATGGTACCAAGAATTGGATTACCAATGGCAATACAGCTTCGACCTACTTAGTAATAGCTCAAACGTACCCTGAGAAAGGACACAAAGGTATTAATGCTTTAATTGTTGAACGTCATTGGGAGGGTATTAGTGTGGGCCCGCACGAAAACAAGATGGGCATGCGAAGCAGCGATACGCACAGTGTAATGTTTACTGATGTAAAAGTCCCAAAGGAAAATCGTATAGGTGAAGAGGGATTTGGATTTAAGTTTGCCATGCAAACGCTGGATGGTGGGCGCATTGGCATAGCCGCTCAGGCTGTCGGAATTGCAGCGGGAGCCTTGGAACTAGCCCTAAAATATGCAAAAGAGAGAAAGGCTTTCGGTACAGAAATAATAAATCATCAGGCCATTGCCTTCAAATTAGCCGACATGGCAGTAAAAGTGGAGAATGCCCGAAATTTAGTTTTAAAAGCCGCATGGCTTAAGGACCAACACAAGCCCTATGGAGTAGCTAGTGCCATGGCAAAGTTATATGCAGCTGATATTGCTATGCAGGTTACCACGGAGGCTGTTCAAATTCACGGAGGGTATGGATATGTAAAAGAATATCATGTTGAACGATTGATGCGTGAAGCTAAATTAACACAGATTTATGAAGGCACATCAGAAGTTCAGCATATTGTTATTTCTCGGGCCCTTGCCAAGGGTGAATTGTTGCCTTAAATTTATTTTATATGAAAATAGCTGTTTGTATTAGTAATGTTCCCGATACTACCACAAGGATAAAAACGGATGCCTCAGGGCAAAAAATTGACCTCAGCGGAGTTCAATGGATACTGAATCCTTGGGATGAACTGGCATTAACCCGTGCCATAGAGCTCAAGGAGCAGAATGTGGGGATGATTGATGAAATTGTCGTTGTAATGGTAGCGCCTTCGTATGGAGAAGCCACGCTTCGTAAGGCCTTGGCCGTAGGCGCTGATCGTGCCATTCGCATAGACAATGATCCGGCCGATTCTTATGAAGCAGCGTTTGAGTTGGCTTCATATTTTGCCGATCAACCTGCCGATCTTATTTTTACCGGTATAGAATCTGCTGATTTTAATGGTTCGGCCACTGGGGCAATGCTTTCATTGCTTGCCGGTATTCGGTTTATGCCCGGGGTTTCGGGGGTTTTCCTTGAAGGAGGCCAAACGATTGTCCATCAAGAAATCAATGGGATGAGTCTACGGTTAAAAGTATCGCCCCCTTTGATATTGAATGTGCAAAAGGGTATTGCCATTGTTCCGAGAATTCCTGCCATGCGAGGAATTATGGCCGCCCGCACCAAGCCGCTCACGGTCTTAAGCCCGAAAAAGGCGGGTGCCTGTGCTCAGGTAATTGCCTATGAATCGTTGCCTCCCAAAGCTGCCGCTAAGATGATAGAGGAAGACAACGCCGCTATGCTTATCGAAGTTTTGCATAACGAGGCGAAAGTTATTTAAAGAAATTGAAATTCTATGAAAACCTTTGTATTTACTACAACACGCGACAATAAAGTTCCCAGATCATTTTTTGAAGCGCTCACTTATGGTGGTTCTCTCGAGGGTTCTGAAATAATTGCTTTAGTTGCAGGCCCCTTATCTCAGGATCAGGAAACAGAAATGCAAAAATTTGGGCGTGGACAAATTTTTCATTTCAATCAGGCGCTTCCTCAATGGTATGATACTTTCTACTATCTGCATCTAATCCAGTCGTTTTTCGATGAAAAGGGGGAGCCAGACCTAGTGGTTTTGGGGGCATCAGAAATTAATCAAGTTTTGGGCCCCCAGATCGCATTGAAGCTCAGTGCAGGTTATGTTGCAAGGGTCATATCATTGCCTATCCAACAGGCTCCTTGGCGGGTCAAGCGATATGCTTACAGCGGTAAGATTATATCTCATGTTGAGCTAAAAACAGAAAAAGCGGTGTTTCTATTAAGTGCCAATGTTTTATCGCCCATAGAGTTGGGTGCTGGCAATTTTGAATTGTGGAACGCACTCCCGGCGAAGGGTGAGGGAGTGGAAGTTCTTGAAATTAAAAGACCCGAGAGCA
This sequence comes from uncultured Bacteroidales bacterium, assembly GCA_937981455.1. GTDB lineage: Bacteria > Bacteroidota > Bacteroidia > Bacteroidales > TTA-H9 > UBA2030. The sequence goes on from CALJNV010000206.1 coordinate 14,301, forward strand.
AGCAATTGCTTACTGAGGCTCGTATCATAGTGTCGGGGGGTAGGGGCATGCGTGGGCCTGAGTATTGGAAACCTCTAGAGGAGCTGGCAGAGGCTTTGGGTGGTGCTACAGCATGTTCGCGTCCAGTGAGCGATGAAGGCTGGCGACCACACCACGAACACGTAGGACAGACGGGAAAAATTGTGGCCCCCGACTTATACATAGCTTGTGGGATTTCAGGCGCCATTCAACATTTAGCCGGTATCAGTGGTTCACGGGTTATTGTGGCTATCAATAAGGATCCTGAAGCCCCCATATTTCAGGCTGCGCATTATGGAATAGTTGGAGATGTGCATAAGGTGCTGCCTGTTTTGGTGGAAGCGGCCCGAAGGTTGAAGTAATTTACAGTCCAAATTCTCTTAAAACTCCAGGTTTAGCTGTATGCCTTTGGGTAAGGGCGGGCTTGTAGGATTGGTAGGGGCGCATGGGCCAAGGCTGTTATCCAGTGAAGGGGTATCTTCTTCATGACCCTCAAGGTCGCCATTGTCACCATTAGGTTCTGCTTCCAGCACTTCGGCCTCCTCTTCTTCTATTTCGTAAGGAAGGGGTTCAATAAACTCAACGTGTGTTATTGGATGCGATGCGATGCGTTTGCCTTTAGCTTTAATCCCTTTTATATCAATAAATTCGGCTACATTTACCACTTGGGGTTCTCGAGGCTTGCGGCCCGAAGGTTCAAATTCTATTCGAATCCGGGGAAGATAATCGAGGCTAAAAGAGATCATGTGGGTCTCAGGATGCTCGTTCAGAAATGATACCTTTTTATCGGAGGGCTCTGGTCTAAATCTTTTAATGTAAACAAACCCATCTTCTCCGTCTCGATACAACACTGTTACGCTGCGGTTCTCGTCGAAACGAGCGATGTACACTAAATCGTCTTCAAAATGTGTGGAGAGGTCATTCGGGTAAATCCGGTAGAAACCGCTTTGCATCAGGGTTAATATCTTGTCGCCTGGCATAAACGCTCCCAGAAGAATGCCTCGTTCATCGGCATTGAGCCTTTTAACCGTTTCATCAAACCAAATATTGCGTGCGCTGAGGGTTGATACCCCGGCTTCTTTTTTAACAATAGTTTTAACTAGATGGCGTGTTAAGATATTACCTTTTGAATTTCTTCCTTTAATAGCAAGGGTGGCAAAGTCGAATTCAAATTGTAGTTTTTTTAGTTTGGGTTTCGGCCGTAAAATCAGTTTTACCTTTTCAGCTTCACCATTAGGATTAGCAGTAAAATAGAGTACTTTAGTTCCGGGGCTTCCTGGTGTAAGGTCATATTCTTTATCGCGTGTAACGCCCACTACAGCAAAACGTTTCACGTAGATGGGGCCAGCCTTTCCGTCCTGATAAATCATATTGTAAATGGTACGATCATCATTACGGCGGAAAACATCAATATGTATGATGTTTTTGCCTACAAAAATTTTTTCGGCTACACGAGTTACCAGGAATTTTCCATCGGCTCGGAAAACTATAATATCATCAAGATCAGAGCAATCGCATACATATTCGTCTTTTTTAAGACTCATGCCAGCAAATCCTTCCTCGCGATTTACATACAATTTCGCGTTGGCCACGGCTACGGCTGCTGCTTCGATTGTATCGAAATATCGCAATTCTGTTCGTCTTTCTTTTCCTTTACCGTATTTTTTCTTGATGTGTTCAAACCATTGGATGGCATAATTGGTAAGGTGTTCGAGGTGGTATTTCACTTCGGCCATTTCCTGTTCTACACCTTCAATGTGCTTGTCGGCTTCGAAGGTGTTGTAGGCAGAAATTCTTTTGATTTTAATTTCGGTTAGGCGTACAATATCGTCGCGATTTATGGGGCGGCGAATTTGGTGCTCGAAGGGTTTAAGGCCTTGCTCAATAGTTGTTAAAACTTCTTCAAAACTCTCGCATTTGCGTATTTGCTGGTAAATTTCGTTTTCAATGAAGATTTTTTCCAGAGAACTGTGATGCCAATCGTCTTCGAGCTCGTCGAGTCGAATAAGTAATTCTTGGTTAAGAAGGTCGAGGGTATTTTTTGTATTGATACGTAGAATGTCTTTGACACTCAAAAAGGCAGGTTTGCCTTGAAGAATTACGCAGGCATTGGGAGAGATACTTATTTCGCAATCGGTGAAGGCATAGAGGGCATCGATGGTTTGGTCGGGAGATACACCAGGCGCTAAATGCACGTTAATCTCTGCATTCTCAGATGTATTGTCTTCAATCTTGCGTATTTTAATTTTTCCTTTTTCGTTGGCATTCAGTATGCTTTCGATGAGAGAGGTAGTGGTTGTACCAAAGGGTATCTCTTTGATAGTAAGGGTTTTGCGGTCGGTTTGCACGATTTTGGCTCTTATTCTTACCCTTCCACCTCTCAATCCATCGTTATATTTGCTGCAATCGGCCAGGCCTCCAGTTTGAAAGTCTGGATAGAGCTCAAAATCTTCTCCTTGTAATATTTTGATACTGGCATCGATAAGTTCTATAAAATTGTGAGGGAGAATTTTAGAGGCGAGGCCTACTGCAATTCCATCCACTCCCTGGGCCAACAAAAGAGGAAACTTTGCCGGCAGTGTGATAGGTTCACGATTGCGACCGTCGTAACTGAGTTTCCAGTGGGTAGTTTTGGGATTAAAAAGCACCTCGAGGGCAAATTTGCTTAGTCGTGCCTCGATGTAGCGGGGTGCTGCTGCATCATCCCCTGTGAGCACGTTACCCCAGTTTCCTTGGGTATCAATCAACAATTCTTTTTGCCCCAACTGAACGAGTGCATCGCCAATGGAGCGGTCGCCATGGGGATGGTATTTCATAGTATGCCCTATGATGTTGGCCACTTTATTGTAACGGCCATCGTCGAGTTCCCACATGGCATGGAGCAGGCGACGTTGCACAGGCTTAAGTCCATCAGCCATTTCGGGCACTGCGCGCTCCATGATAACATAGGTGGCATAATCGAGAAACCAATTCTCGAACATGCCGCTGAGTGTCATAGTTCTGTACTCGTTTGCTTGCTCCTTATCTTCGGGCGAGCTAAGCTCAGGCACAAAATCTTCCGTTTGATTGTTTTCTTCTTCGGGTATAAGCTGCTCTTCCATTTATTTCCTATCTGCCCAGAACTTTAGCGAGTTAATCATTTTTTTGTTTACGCATTCATGCGATCTGCCTTAAGCCTTTGGGCCATGGCTTTGCCTAATTGCATGAGTTTTTCGATGTCGACGGCTCTTGGACCGTGTTTCACTTCGATGGGTTCACCAATGAGCTCCCACTTTATGTTTTCAGCAAATTTTTGAAGCGTGCGCACGCCACCACCTCCCCAACTCATCGAACCGAAAATGGCTAAATAATGGTTTTTAGGCATAATGTGTTCCAGCTCCATGATGAGATCGCGCATGGGAGTGAAAATGCCTCCGTTGTATGCACTGCTGCCAAGTATTACTCCTCTATATTTCCAAATATCATTGATGATGTAACTGCTGTGTGTCTTACTGACATCATAGATGCGAATATTCTTTATGCCTTCTTCTGCGATGGCTCGGGCGATTGTTTCTGCCATCTTTTCGGTATTGCCGTACATGGAGCCGAATACGATAACAATCCCTTCTTCGGTTTGATATGAGCTCCATTTACGGTATAAGTCCATGATCATGGGTATGTTCGACCTCCAGATTGGCCCATGCGTGGAAGCTATCATTTTTATATCGAGGCTTTGAATTTTATCGAGGGCTTTTTGCACCTGAAGACCGTATTTGCCTACAATATTGCTGTAGTAACGTCTCAACTCTTCCTGATAAAATTCAATATGGGTTTCATCGTCGAAAATTCCCCCGTCGAGGGTGCCAAAACTACCAAAGGCATCGGCCGAAAATAAAATTTTATCGGTTTCGTCCCAGGTTACCATGGTTTCGGGCCAGTGTACCATGGGAGTCAGAAAAAAGTGAAAGGTATGCCGGCCTGAGTTGAGGGTACTGCCATCTTCAATGGGTATCAGGTTATCATGAATGCCGTAAAAACCCTCAAGCATTGGGAAAGTCTTAGTATTGCCTATAATTTTTACGTCTGGGAACTCGTTGATTATAGCTTTAACAGCTCCCGAATGATCAGGTTCCATGTGGTTGATAATCAAATAATCAATCTTTCTTCCCTCAAGGTGTTCTTTCAATTTTTCCAGATAAGAATCCATGGTGCCTATAGAGACGGTATCGAGCAGAGTTACCTTTTCGTCGAGGACCAGATAACTGTTATAGGCTACTCCATAGGGCAATGGCCAATAGTTTTCAAACAATTGTGTACGGCGATCGTTGGTTCCAATCCAATAAATGTCTTCCGAAAGTTTAATGCGTGGGTATAACATATGTGAGTATAATGATTTATTTTTTCCAAAATCTCAGCAAAATTACTTCACTTGTGAGGAATAACAATGCTGCCCATGCAAGCCATTTGCGAGGTGAGGGATTGTTTCCCCCTGCTTCAAGTGCGGCTTTTAAGGGCATTTCACTCTGGGCATCCAAAACTTGAAAGTTCTTCCAACCTTGTTTTTGAAGTAGATGAATGATTTCTTCAGGGGAGTACATAGCCGGGTCTGACTCATTGCGGGGTAGATTAATGGCCAGTGTTCCCGCATTTTTTACTCCTGTCATGACATGGTAAATACCGTCTTTCGAAAGTTCACTGCTAATCCCTATTTGAAGCAGGCCATTCGACCGGCGGAAAGGAGGAATCGAACGCAATTTTTTTTCATCGTTTACCAATTCAGGCGCTTTATCTGTATTGCTTTCGTTGTTTTCAAAAACAAAAAAACCAGGTTTCTGGGCAATGCCATACAAAGGATTTTGAAATTGACCGACCAATGCCATATTTAAATAAGCTGGCACAAAAAGATTATTGTGCATAAAGTCGGTAAACTCTTCTCTTAGGGGGCAGGCTTGCAGGAAGACTCGTCCTTTGCCTACAGTCCATCCCAAAAGAAAAGGTTCATCGTTTTTAAGCTTCATTTGTATTTCGGGTGCGGGGTTCATTCCCGTTTTAAGGTGCAAATAATTCTTAATGATAGGCAAAGCTGGGTATTCAGGCATTTCCTCAATAACATTTTTAAAAAGGATCCCGTTAATGTTTATCTCTCCAACAGCTCCACCCTCGTTGGAGGGTGAGATTGTAACCTTTATACCTATTTGTTGCAAGAAAGCTTCCAAACTCTGAAATCCTTTGGAGGGGTGGGGTAAGATGGTCAGGCAGTGACCCTCATCGAGGGCTTTTTTTATGGCTGTGACCAGCCCTGAGGGATATTCGGTCAATTCATTGAATATGGTAAGGGATGACTGATGAATCAATGAATAATTTACTTCTTGATACAATTGATGACGGACGATGAAGGAGCTATCGGCAGCGTAGAGCCTGCGCAAAAAGGAATTGGGTTCAGAGCCATTTATGGTTAAAACCTGTATGAGGGGTTGGCCTTTAAAACTCAGGTACAGGGTGTTGTCGTAGGGAAATCCGTTATCGGAAATCTCAACCAGGCCGGTGATAAAACCTGTATCGGATTGCAGGAAAGGTATAGAAACTATTTGGGACTGGAGAGGTTGGATGGAAATACTTTTAAAACCCCGTTGCAATTTGTTTAAAGTTAGTTTAACTCCAACTTCCGCTGGGTTTTGAGCCGAAAAGTTGGTGAGTTTTACTTTGAGCGTAGTTTGGAGGCCCGGATAAATAAGGGGTTCTTCGAACCATGCACTGTCTATGCTTACATTATCGGTAATGTTCGATTTTACGGGAACAAAGACCCAAAAGTGAGAGGTATCGGGCGGGGGGCCTGGGTTGAAGAATGAACGGGAAAAATCAGAAATAAAAAATGCAATACCTCCCTTAGGGTTTGAATTGTTCATTTGGTGGGCCTGCATTTCCATGATTTCGGCAGCTGAAACCTGGCGAGCTGAGGGCTCAGCCTCGTTGAGCCACAGTTGTATTTGATTCTGCGTCACAAGACGTTGTTGATAACTTTTAAGATCATTGGTTACCAGGTGGTATTGATCACCGGTAGTGAATAGGGCCGTGATCTCATAGGCCTTGCTTTTGGCTTGAGAAAAACGGTTTTTATCTCCCCTTACATCTATCATGCTCAAAGAATTATCGAGATAGATGCTGATTGTTCGACCGGTAGCTCTATTCCAAAGGGTGTTTCTACCCACATAAGGTTGGGCGAAAGCCAATACCACTGCAGTTATGAAAAGCAATCTTAGCAAAAGAAGAATGATGCTTCGCAGACGTGAAGTGCGACGGGTTTCGATTTGCAATACCTCGAGGAAGCGGACATGGGTGAAATAGACTTTTTTGTATCGGTGAAAATTGAATAGGTGTATGATGATCGGGATGGCAAGTGCCAGAAGCCCGGTAAGGTACCAGGGATTGATGAAATGCATGGTTGCTAATGGCTTGAATAAAACTTTGGACAGTTTGCAAAATTACGCATTCATCAGATAAGAGAGGTTTGGGGAAGTTAACGGGCACCGTTGAATACGTACTGAATAATATTAGCCCCCATTTTCAAAGCTTTCTGCCGCGTTTCTTCACTATCGCCATGCACCCGGGGATCTTCCCAACCATCTCCTAGGTCGCATTCGTATGTATATAAGCAAACCATTCTTCCATCAATGAAGAAGGCAAAAGCTTGAGGGGGCTTCCCATCATGTTCATGAATCTTAGGCAAACCATTGGGAAAATTATATTTTTGACTAAAAATGGGATGCTTTGGATTTAGCTCTTTAAATTCCTGACCGGGGAAAAGTTTAGCTAATTCCCTTCGTATGAAGGGATCCATGCCGTAGTTGTCGTCTATATGTAAGAAGCCACCGGCTTTGAAATACCTGAGTAAGTTTTGTATTTCGTTATCGTTAAAGATTACATTGCCATGGCCTGTCATGTGAATAAATGGAAAATTGAAAATATTTGGATCACCGGGCTCAACCGTTGCCGGCAGGGGATCGATATTTGTGCCTAAGTTGCTGTTGCAAAAGTTTATTAAATTAGGTAGGGAGGTGGGGTTTGCATACCAATCGCCTCCACCGCTATATTTCAGTAAAGCTATTCGCAGCTTTTCTTGTGCCTGTGCCGGAGAATGAAGAATAAAAAAAAGTATTAAAATTGATAATCCGTACTTTCTCATAAGTTGCCGCATTTTATTTGAAAAGCAAAGATACTGACCATTCCGGCTGTTTCGCTTCGCAAGCGATGAACTCCTAAGTTTATAGGATGAAATCCCCAATCTTTAGCTTCCTTTACCTCATCGCTTGTAAAATCCCCTTCAGGGCCTATAAGTACTACTGCATCTTTATCCCCACTCAAAGTATCCCAAAAAAGAGGGTGTTCCCCTTCGCACCAGGCTATGAATTTTTCGGATTCTTTGGATTGCTTTAAAAAATCGAGGAACTTCATAGGAGCTCCTATTGGGGGTAACCAGGCCCCCATCGATTGCTTGAGGGCTGCTATAGCTATTCTTTTTAGTCTGTCAACGTTTACCCTGGGTTTCTCGGTGCGGTGTGTCTGGATAAAACTTATTTTGTAAATCCCTGCTTCTGTGGCTTTTTCTATTAGCCATTCCACCCGGTCAGGATTTTTAAGAGGCGAGATGGCCAAATGCAGGCGCGGTCGACTGAAATCGAATATTGGAAGTCGGTCCGTAAGCCTAATTTCCAATTTCTTGCCCTTTGTATCTATAATCATACCTTGGTAATGAAATCCTCTGCCGTCGGTTATTCTGATAACCTCTGCAGGCTGCAGCCGCATGACCTTGGTCGCATGCCGGCTTTCCTCCTCATCGAGTTGAGCAGCAAAGGGTAATGGGGGGTTTACAGGAATATTTTCACAAAAAAACAAATTCATGGCATGAGTATGGGTAGTAGTTCTATGAGTTCTTTGATGGTTTGAATCCCTGCTTGGGGCACTGTAAGACCTGTGTTGTTGAAATAAATTGCATCAATACCTGCTTCCATAGCCCCTCTCACATCTCCTTCCAGATCATCACCAACCATCAGGCTTTCTTGAGGATTTGCTCCGGCCTTTTGCAGCGCAAATTCAAAAATTTTTCGACAGGGCTTCAAACAACCGCATTCTTCGGAAGTTGTTATCGTTTCAAAATATTCTCCCAGACCCGAGAGTTCAATTTTTGGAAGCTGGACTTCAAGAAAACCATTGGTAATAATGTGTAAACGGTATTTATCTTTGAGTGTTCTCAGGACTTCTGCCGCACCCTTTACCAGCTGTGTTTTGCGCGGGCTTTGTTGGATATATGCCTCTGAAAGTTTAGATGATAGTTCTATGTCTTCTATTCCAAAATAATTCAATGTCCATTGGAATCGCTTGAGGGCTACTTCTTCACGAGTAACCTGTCCATTTTTATATTTTTCCCATAATTCTTGGTTCGTTTTTTGATATACCTCTAGCCAAAGCCGCTCTTCGATGCTTTTCTGAGGAGTTAAAAATTTAGCAAAGAGTTCCCGTAGGGTTTCTATTGAATTCCTGTCGAAATCCCAGAGGGTGTTGTCGAGGTCAAAAAAAATATGATGGTAAGTTTTCATGTTCAAAAGGAATGCCTGAGGAGATTCGCAAATCAATAGAACAAAATGCCAGCTTTATCTGCGATGTAAATTAAAAGAAGGGTGATAGAAAGAGAGACCAGCGGCGCTGTTACCCAAACCAACCAGAATCGCTTAACGGTATTGTTTTTTAATGTATTTTTCAACCCTGACTGTTTAATCGAAATAGCCATTATAGCCAGGCTGTTGAGCTGCACCAGCGAAGTAGGGATCCCTTGGGTTATGGAGGCCGCCAGCAAAAGAGTGGCAGTAACGATGGAAACCAAAGAGGCATGCATGGGGCCTAAATGGGTAATATCTTTTCCTGCTGCCTTTAATACTTTATAACCAAATACGCTGCTGCCAATGCCAAAAAGAGGAGCAATAACCAGCGTCACCAAGATCATGATGAGCCGAAATTTTTGGTTGTCTTCAGGTGAAATATTTAATTCGTTGATTAGCATCGAGACTAGTGGGCCGGTGGCATTGGCTACGTTGTTACTCCCTATCGAAAAGGCCACATAACATCCTGAACCTATCAGGAGCAATCGGGGCACTGAGTATCGATGTAAAGTTCGATAATCGTTGTATGTCGGATTTTCAAAATATTTTTGGAAGAGCCATGCAAAAATGTACGTCAAAACGAAACCTATAAGGGGCAAAACCAACCACATAGGAACAATCTCAAAGAAAATTTTATGATAATTTATACGATCAAGGTATGCAGCTGCACCTACTACAGCAAATACAGTGGATTGACTTGTTGATTGTGGAACACCTAGGATGTTGGCTATCAATAAGGAAAGTGAAATCGATAATAGAATAATGGATGAAACCACCAAGGTCAGGTAACGAGCTGGCATCAATCCCTTACCTATGGTAAGAACTACCTTCTCGCCAGCTATGATAGCCCCTGCAAAAACAAATATGCCGAAAAGTCCTGGAATGGCAAGTTTTTTTATCAAATTGGCTCCAAAAGCTGCAGAAAATGAAGGGGCTGTACCACTCCCTCCCATGTTTAGCGCCAGAAACATCCCAATAAGCATGGGTACCAGTATGGGTAGTAGCATGATTGAGTCGTTTGTGCATACAAACGTAGGAATAATTTCAGAATGAATATACGGAATCATTCTACTGGGTTTGATCACCCGCCAATAAGTGATTCGGACCCTTGATTAACAACGCTGAGCTGCTGGGATGCAAGATTTTGCAAGGAAGGTGTAACAAGGGTTTGGAGGAGTCTATGTGGATTTGTTCCCCATAAGGATAATAAAAAAATTAAAAGACTGATACCTAAGAAAATAGAGGGGTGTCAGCCCTAAGCCGAGGTTTTTTAAATGCAATTAATTCAGCCTTGTCTTTTAAGAATGTCCCTAATTTCAGCCAAAAGTTTTTCTTCGTTGGATGGCTGAGGAGGTGCTGCTGGAGCAGGGGACTCTTCAGCTTTTGTTTTTCGATTGAGAGTATTTATAGTTCTGATCATCATAAAAATAGCAAAGGCAATAATGGTGAAATCGACCAGGGTTTGAATGAAGTTGCCAATTTGCATGGTTACAGCAGGAATTACTGAACCATCAGTGGCAGTAATAGCATGCCTCAAGGTAATTTTTATGTCGGTAAAATTAACATTGCCCACCAACAAACCAATGGGAGGCATGATGACATCGTTAACCAAAGAGGAAACGATTTTTCCAAAAGCGGCACCAATAATGATACCCACAGCCCTGTCGACAACATTGCCGCGCATGGCAAATGTTTTAAACTCTTTAAGGATGCTCATGATAGGTAAGATTTTGTTATGGGTATTGATGATACTAAAAATTATGCCATAGTATATAATCTTTTGGCGATCAATAATGTTTCATTTGGGCGATTAAAGCCAAACACTATTTTCAAGAGAAATTATCTAAAATATTTAATATTTTTTGTAAATATTGGGCCGCCTCAGGATGATTTTCGGGCGGCGCCCAAGAAGCAAAAACTTTATCTGTGTCAGGATCATAAGGGCCGTGTTTAAATTCAAAAACCACGGTTCCTGCTTCAAGCGCAGCAATAGTATGCCAGGTTCGCGCAGGTACTTCTACGGCATAGTTTCCAACAAAGTTGTCCAGTATGATGAAATCTTCGACGGCTCCTGTATCGCTAAAGGTAATTACCGCTAATTTGCCTTTAAGTATAACAAAGACTTCATCTTTATCCGGGTTTTCATGCTTATGAGGCTGCACATAGCTTCCGGGCTCCAGGGCATTGAGCATGCGCTGAAATACATCGGGTGGGCCATGATGAAAATTTAGGTTAAGCCGTTTACGTTGAGAGGTCATAGCCCTGGCCGACAACGAAGCAATAAGGGTATCCTGTATTTTCTTTAGTGGCATTTTTAAAATTTTTTCTCGGCAAAAGCCTGGGGCCTGTCATCATCATTGTATTTAGAGGGGCATTTGAGCAAAATGGATTGTGCCTGAAAACTGTTCCCTTGCATACGCCCTACCAAAACAATTTTTTCCGATTTTTCAAAATCCTGGGGTTTGGCGTTATGGTAGTCCACCCGAGAAACAACCCCCTTGTCATCTTTTACATAAAATGAAAAATAATTAGGATTTAACGGGTCATAATGCATGGGTTGCGTTGTATCCAGTGTACCTATGACGTGGAATTCTTTGTCGGGGTTTTGGGCTGCCTGGGTGAAATCGGTATAAGGATTGGCATCTGTAAAAGTGCTGATAACTACCCCCAAAGCAATTGCTAATCCGATGATTAAAAATATATGTTTGGGCTTCATTGTTTTTTGTTTTGTTCATTCAAAAAGTCTTCCAGCTCTTTTTCGAGACGTTGGGTTTTTCGGTCGAGGAAAAAGAGATAGCCGACTAATCCAATAAAAATGATAGCAATGACACCGATAACGACAAACAATTTATTGCTTAACATATTACCAGAGATTTTGATAAAAATTAAAATTCTGAGATTTTTTGACGGATGGTGGTTAAACGTATTCTAATTTTCCAGATCCACAGAGCTATCATTATCCAGCCTACGACAGCAGGATAAAAAACCAGGCGCATACGGGGGTCGAGGCCTTTAACGCCAAGTGCAGGATTGCCACTTTTACCCGGGTGAATGCTGTGTTCAGCCATACGAGGTAAAACACCTATAAAGACCAACATGAGTACAAAAGCGAATATGTTGTAAACAGCAGATATTCTTGCTTTTTTCTCCTGATCCTCGATGGATGACCGGAGAATAAAATAAGCCAGGTAAGTGAGCAAAGCTGTTGCAGCTCCATTAAGTTGGGGGTCGTTGGTCCAGGGTTTACCCCAGGTAAAATTAGCCCACAACATTCCGGTAGCCAATCCCAGAAAACCAAAGAAAAAACCTACCCTTGCAGCCTCAACTGCTGCAATGTCTTTTTTAAGTAACGGGTTTCGAAGGTAGCTTATGCTGAAAATCAATGCTGTGGCAAACATGGCAGTCATTGTAAACCACATGCTAACGTGGTAAAATAAGTTGCGTATGCTTTCATAAATGATAGGAAGTTGGGGTACTTGTATGGAGAGGCCTACAATAATGCTGTAAAGGACCAATAATCCGCCAATTATTTTCCATCCATTTTCTTTGATAAACATTCGTTTTTTTATTATTCAAACAAAATAAAGTCTTTTTTGCTCAATTTATTCTTTCCATAAATAGGGAAAAAGAACCCAGGCCATAGCAATACTCAAACTATCCAGTACCAATAATGCCATTAACATCCCAACTATTGGTTGAGTATTCATGGGTTGAAGGGTTGAGGCTGAGAGATTGATGAGGAGGAGTAACAAAGGGGCTACAATGGGAAGACTCAGTATCGACATCAATGAAAAATTACGTAATTCTTGGGCCGCGATGGCAGAAGTGAACGTTAGTATGCCTCCAAGTCCTGTGCTACCTAGCAACAGAATAATAATAAACCTGGCAGGTAATACAATTGCATTTCCATTAAATAAAATAAAAACAGAGCTGGTGATAATGCTTAAGAAAAGGATTAATAGTGTGTTGTAAATAATTTTAGCCAGAATGATGTGCCGCGGATTTGCGAGGGTGTAATAATAGAGTCTTCGCCCCATAGAATCGCCACCAAAGGCGCGCTGTGAAGCATGAATGGCTGAAAATAAAAGTATTATCCATATAAGTCCATTCCACGTGTTGGCTGGTACCATGCCTTTAAAAGCCAGGTATGCAATCCAAACGGAGCCCAAGGTATGCAAAAATATTCCACTGAGGACATGGGGCTGGCGCAATTCAAGAAGAACATCCCTGTGTATGAGCCAAAAAACATACTTCATAGGGGGTGAGATATTATGGAGCTAAATTACCAAAATGGGGGCGTACTTCAAAAAAAAGAGCTCCGGTGAACTGATCCCGAAGCCCTTTGTTTTCGCAATTGTAATGAAAAAGAATGCTTATTTTTTGATAAATCGTAAGGTGCGGGTGGTGTTTTCAGATTCGATTGAAACTAAATAGAGACCGCTTTTAAGCTGGTTGACAGGAATTTGAATGAGATGTGTTCCGGCTGATAAAACACCTTGGGGAAGATTTATGATTTGACGGCCATCGAGGGAAGCAACACTAACATGAATGCTAGAGGGTTGATTGAGTGTAAGGCTGACATTGGTTTTTTCGCTGGCCGGGTTGGGGTAAAGACCTTGAAGGGTAAGTTTCTCAGGATAGTTTTCTTTTATTCCCACGCCCAACTGATCTTTTGGAATTTCTACAAATACTTGATGATTTTCCACCGGATCATGGTCTCCGTCGAGGGCAAGTCCTGGGTTAGGGTCGATGTTGTATACCATATAGAGGTTGTTATCACTTATATGGCCCAGTTGTGGCCAGATGCCTTCGTCGAAAATGTGGGTAATATCACTCATAAGGTCGGTGAAGGTTCCCGACCAGGTTTCTCCCTTGTTCGAGGCTATACGCATCCAAATGTGTTTGTAATTATTAACTCCATTATCGTAACCCTCTGTGGTAGATGCATAGGCAAGATACACATTGTCCTGATCGTCAACGTGAAGGCTTGGCATGGTGGATAAACCAATGGAGCGGTAATAGTAGAGATCGTTGGTAAAATCAATTTGCCCGTTACCGTTAACATCTTGTGTCCAACCCACTAAATTATAATCGGGGATCAACTCGCTACCTTCGTATCCCCAAGGGCAAAGACCCATTTGGCTGTTGGTAAACACTGGCCGGGTTTCATTCCAATAAGCAATGCCATCAGTTCCGGGCCACAGGGTATACGTGCCGTCTGCATGTCCCTGCACTTTGCTCACGCCAAAGGCTACGTGTACTATTCCAT
>CALJNV010000207.1 GCA_937981455.1 uncultured Bacteroidales bacterium
ATGATGTGCTGGGGCTTGAAAGACAACAAACTACTACCCAGATTGAACATTACGATGACCTTGCCTCCCTTTTCGACAATATGGCTCGTATTAACACGATATTGATTGATATGAGCCGTGACATGTGGATGTATATCTCGATGGGCTATTTCAGACAAAAGGTGAAAGAGGGTGAAGTGGGTAGTTCGGCCATGCCCCACAAAGTGAATCCTATTGATTTTGAAAATGCAGAAGGTAATTTAGGCCTGGCTAATGCTCTTTTTGAGCACCTTGCACGTAAACTTCCTGTCTCGCGGCTGCAACGCGACCTCACAGATTCTACTGTCATTCGAAATGTGGGTGTTCCCTTTGCTCACTCACTTATTGCCTACAAAGCTTTGCTCAAAGGACTTGAAAAGGTATACCCTGACCTCGAAAGACTATCGGCTGACCTTGATGCCAACTGGGCTGTAGTAGCCGAAGCCATTCAGACCATTCTACGAAGAGAAGGCTTTCCCAATCCTTACGAAGTGCTCAAACAACTAACTCGAACCGGAAAACCTGTTGATCGCCAGATGATTTACAATTTCATCATGGGCCTGAATGTAAGCCAGGAAATTAAGCAAGAGCTTATGCAAATTACGCCTCATAATTATACTGGAATTATTTCTTTTGAATGAAAGTCAGCGGTTTTACCATCGTTAGAAATGCTGTTCGATTCGATTATCCGGTTGTGGAGGCTATTGAATCGGTCCTCCCCTTGTGTGACGAATTCGTGGTTAATGTAGGTCAGAGCGAGGATGATACCCTCGAACTCATCCAAAATATACAATCGCCGAAAATAAAAGTTGTAGAAAGTACCTGGGATGACACTATCAGAATAGGGGGCAAGGTGCTGGCTTTAGAAACCGACAAAGCCTTTCGGGCAATTTCTCCTGAGGCAGATTGGGCCTTTTATATTCAAGCCGATGAAGTATTGCACGAAAAATATCATGATGCCGTTTATCATTCCATGCAACGGTGGCTTGATGATACACGTGTAGAAGGTCTTTTGTTTGAATATTTACATTTCTATGGTTCATACAATTATGTGGGAAACTCACGTCGTTGGTATAGGCGCGAGGTACGAATAGTTCGCAACGATCCAGGTATTCATTCTTTTCGTGATGCTCAAGGGTTTCGTAAAAATGGAAAACGGCTATGGGTTCGACATTCAGGCGCTGTAATGTACCATTATGGATGGGTACGTCCTCCCAAAGTTCAAAATGAAAGGAGACGCTATTTTCATCGGTGGTGGCACCCCGACGATTGGATTGAAAAACATATTTTACCCCATGATTCGTTGATTTATGAAAATTCGGGCAGCCTCTTACCCTTTACTGAATCCCATCCTGCCGTAATGAAGAAGCGTATTCGATCTATGAGTTGGTCTTTCAACTACCAACCAGCGAAAGAAAAAAAATTGAGTGGGCTTGATCGCCTGCTTGAATATATTGAAAGTAAAACGGGCGTGCGTCTTTTTGAATACCGCAATTATCGCCTGCTTTAACGTTCCATCCAATCTTCGTATTTTTGCCAAGCTAAAATAAAAATTGTATGGAGTTTAAAGATATTGTTGCTATTTCTGGCAAAAGTGGACTTTTTAAAGTCGTGAGCAATACGCACAGTGGGGTGATTGTAGAATCGTTGACCGATGGCAAGCGTTTCCCAGCTTTCCTGCGCGACCGTATTTCGAGCCTCGACGAAATCAGTGTTTTTACCCTGGGCGAAGACCGTCCTTTGAAGCTTATTTTAAAAGCTATTGAGCAAAAGACAGCAGGGGGACCTGCTATCGATTCAAAATCTGACAATGCACAATTAAAAAAATTTTTCGCTGAGGCCGTCCCCGATTACGACGTTGATAGGGTTTATGTTTCTGATATTAAGAAAATTATCAGTTGGTACAATCAGCTTCACCAAAAAGGTCTGCTCCACCTGCTCGATGAGGGTGAAAAAGATCAGAGTGTGGAAAAGGATGAGCCTGCCTCTGAGAAGGCTGAGTAAAATGAGCGGAATCCGCCCATTCTTCGGGCGGATTTTTTTATGATACATTTGCATACACTTTCCCCATACAAGGATGGCTAAAAAATTATTTCACGATTTCGATGTGGTTGAGAAAAGACCTCTCAATGATTCTCATTTTATTTTGGCCCTGAAGGCCCCTGAACCTTTACCAGAAATTTACCCTGGACAATTTGTTGAAGTGAGGGTGGATGGTTCATCCCATACTTTTTTGCGTAGGCCTTTTAGTGTGCACGATGTTGACAATAATCAGAATATTCTTTTTTTGTTGATTCAACGCAAAGGCGAAGGGACAAATCGGTTATCATTGCTCCAGTCTGGTGATCATCTAAATATTATTTATCCTTTAGGAAACCATTTTACGCTTGTTGAGAATCAAGATGTTTTGCTTGTAGGTGGAGGATGTGGTGTAGCCCCTCTACTTTTTTTGGCCCGTCGGCTTAAAGAAAAAGGCAATAGCGTAACCACGCTCATGGGCGCTCGTACGGCTGAAGGCATTATGGAAAAAGAAAGGTTTGAAGCTTTGGGTAAGGTTGAGATAACTACCGAAGATGGTAGTTTAGGAACTCGGGGATTTGTAATTCATCACAACCTTTGGCGCCGGAGACCCTTCTTGTATCAGAAAATTTACACCTGCGGCCCTGATCCCATGATGAGGGCTGTGGGGCGTTTAGCCAAAATACATGATGTGTCCTGCGAAGTGTCTTTGGAGCAAACGATGGCATGTGGACTGGGGGCATGCCTGGTATGCGTTGTGAAAACCGATCAAGGAAATGTTTGTACCTGTACCGATGGACCGGTTTTCGACATCAACAAACTCACCGAATGGCTTGAAATAAATTAATGAAGTCATGCAAACCGATTTAAGTGTTATCCTTGGCGGCCTTAAATTCAAAAATCCCGTTCTAACAGCCTCTGGGACTTTTGGTTACGGCCAAGAATTTATCGATTTTGTGGATTTAAACCAGCTGGGTGGTATCATCGTGAAAGGTACTACCGGAAGTGCTCGCCAAGGCAATCCATATCCTCGAATGGCCGAAACACCCATGGGTATGCTCAATGCTGTTGGGCTTCAAAACAAAGGCGTGGATGCTTTTATTTCAGAAATATGGCCTCAAATCAGTCATTATCAGACCCATGTTATTGTTAATGTCTCGGGAAGTACCCTTGAAGAATATGTTGAGGTTGCTGAGAAATTGAATGCAGTAGAGGAAATTCCTGCTATCGAGCTCAATATTTCATGTCCCAATGTTAAAGAAGGAGGAATGGCGTTTGGTACCAGTTGTCCTTCTGCTGCTGCAGTAACCCGGGCTGTGAGAGAGGTTTTTAAAAGGATGCTAATTGTTAAGCTCTCCCCCAATATTACGGACATAGCAGAAATGGCCCAAGTGGTTGAAGGAGCGGGTGCGGATGCGGTTTCACTCATCAATACCCTTCTGGGTATGGCTATCGATGCCGAGTCGCGCAAGCCCGTTTTGTCAACGGTAACTGGTGGACTTAGTGGACCTGCAATAAAACCCGTTGCCTTACGTATGGTGTGGCAGGTATACAAGGCGGTCAAAATTCCGGTGATTGGTTTGGGGGGAATCATGAATGCCATCGATGCAATTGAGTTTATGCTCGCCGGCGCCTCAGCCATCCAAATAGGCACTGCCAATTTTATCGATCCTACGGTAAGCATGAAAATAATTAAAGGAATGGAAGATTATTGTTTAAGACACAATATCAAGAAGATATCTGAACTTACCGGGGCGCTCATAGTGGATTGACAGGGTTTCTGGGATGCTATGAAATAACTCAATGAAAGGCAATTATATGTTCTAAAACTGGCTCAATTAGGAGTAAACTTGGCATGCAAGGCGAATAATTAAAAAAGGCTGTTCTAGCGCAGAACAACCTTTGGCATGAATGCATTCGTTAAAAGTTTATTTGAGTAATTCGGCCATTTTCGTTCCAATTTCGGCAGGAGAGTCAACTACATGAATACCACACTCTCTTAATATGGCTTTTTTGGCGTCGGCTGTGTCGGCTGTACCCCCCACAATAGCGCCTGCATGTCCCATGGTGCGTCCTTTGGGTGCTGTTGCTCCAGCAATAAAAGCAACTACAGGTTTGGTCCCATGATCTTTTATCCAGTAAGCAGCTTCAGCTTCCATGCTGCCGCCAATTTCGCCAATCATTACTATACCATGGGTTTCGGGATCGTTCATTAGTAATTCCACGGCCTCCTGCGTGGTGGTTCCTGGTACCGGATCACCCCCGATACCAATAGCTGTACTCTGCCCCAGCCCTACTTTGGTGAGTTGGTCTACTGCTTCATAGGTGAGGGTGCCACTGCGCGATACTATGCCTACTATGCCTTTTTTATGAATGAAACCGGGCATAATGCCTACTTTGGCCTCTCCGGGCGTGATTACACCCGGGCAGTTGGGTCCAATTAACCGACAATCGAATGCTTTCAAATATTCTTTCACCTGAACCATGTCTTGTACCGGTATGCCCTCTGTAATGCAAATAATGACCTTGATCCCAGCTTCTGCAGCCTCCATAATGGCGTCTGCAGCAAATGCTGGCGGTACAAAAATAACTGATACATCTGCACCTGTGGCTGCAACGGCTTCCTTTACAGTATTGAAAACAGGTTTACCCAGATGAAAAGTGCCTCCTTTGCCGGGTGTAACACCTCCCACTACATCTGTGCCGTATTCAATCATTTGTGAAGCATGAAAAGTGCCTTCACTCCCGGTAAATCCTTGAACTAACACTTTTGAATGTTTATCAACTAATACGCTCATATTTATTGATTTATAAAAATTATTCCGATAATAATGAGATTATTCAGTTTAGAATAATTGATTCGTAATTTTTTGATTATTAACAAGTAAGATATGATATAGATATCTAAACACATTTTGTAGAAAACAATTCGCCAAATTATGAAAATTTGCAAAACCCAGCTTAGCCAAGTAACTTTGATATAAGTAATACAGTAAAAAGATTATAAAGTGCAAAAAACATGATGAATACTCTTGATACATTATCGGAGCTCATGCTTATGAATACTACTATTTGTGCTCTGGCCACTCCTCCAGGAGTTGGGGCTATTGCCGTCATAAGGGTCTCAGGAAAGAATACTTTTTCAATCCTTGAAAAAATTTTTATCCCATTCAACCGAAAAATCCAGGTCAGTAAAATGCTCACACATACTGTGCATTTGGGGCGAATTATGGAGGGTGAAGAAATGTTAGATGAGGTTTTGCTTACTGTTTTTCGGTCCCCAAAATCTTACACAGGACAGGATGTAGCCGAGATCTCCTGCCATGGCTCACGCTATATACAATCTTCCATTCTGGCCTTACTTATCAAAAATGGCGCTGTGATGGCCAAACCTGGAGAGTTTACTTTAAGAGCATTTCTGAACGGCAAACTCGATCTTTCGCAAGCCGAGGCTGTAGCTGATTTGATTAATGCTGAGGCCAGAACAGCCCATCAGCTGGCTTTGCGCCAAATGAGAGGCGGATTCTCTACAGAAATTCATGCCATGCGTCAACGTTTGATCGATTTTGTGTCTTTGGTGGAACTTGAACTCGATTTTCCTGAAGAAGACGTAGAATTTGCCGACCGTTCGCAACTCATAGAATTGCTAGCCTCTCTCAGAGAAGGTCTGCAAAAGCTGATGAATTCATTTAAAATGGGCAATGTGATTAAAAATGGCGTTCCCGTGGCCATCATTGGAAAGCCCAATGTAGGAAAATCTACTTTGCTCAATGCACTTCTCAACGACGAAAGAGCTATTGTAAGCGATATCCCAGGTACTACCCGCGATACAGTTGAGGATACCATTGTGCTCGAGGGAATTACTTTCCGCTTTATCGATACCGCTGGGCTTCGACAGAGTGAGGATGTAATTGAAACCCTTGGCATTTCAAGAACCTATGAAAAAATAAACCAGGCTCGTATCATACTCTACGTTTTTGATGTGAATGATACCACCATTGAAGAAATTGAGGCAAATCTGGAGGATTTTCGGCATCATATACAAGACCCTGATAAAAAGTTCATATTAGTGGCTAATAAGACCGACCTTTTGGTGGAGGCTCCCCGTCATTTTGCTGATTTTGTTGAACTCGATACCGTTTTTATCTCAGCCAAGCGTAAAGAAAATACTACTGTGCTTACCGATTTATTGGTCAAAAGCGTCAAGGATTTTGTGAATACCGAAGGCACGGTCATAAGTAATCTCCGACATTATGAAGCCATCCACAAAATAGATGCTGCCCTGACCCGAGTAGAACAAGACATAGAAGCTGGCCTAAGCCCCGACCTCCTTTCCAGTGATATTCGTACAGCATTGCATTACCTTGGAGAAATAACTGGAACCGTGACCAATGAAGAAATATTAGGTAATATATTTAGTAAGTTTTGCATTGGAAAGTAATGTTTATGATCCCTCTTAACAATTTGTTTTTCCGCGTGTTTCATGATTCCTTTAATTTCTAAATTGTAGCTATCAAAAGGAATTTTTCGATAAAAACAACCACTTTTTTTGAGATAGTGTCATATTAACTGTATGGGATTTAGTAAGCCCAAGAGTTTTACAATCCTTTTTATTAACCTTATCATCAATCACTAAAATCAAAGTCATGAGAAAATTGGTATTTATTAGTGTTTTATCCGTGCTTTGGAGTTTTGCAGTTAAGGCACAGCTGCCTGGGTCGCTAGATTTTACGTTTGGCAGCTTTGGAAAGAGCATTTTAACCCTACCAGGTTTTACCACGGAAATTACAGCTATTCGGTCTGGGTATGATGGTAAGCTTTATGCTTGCGGTAATTCTTATACTTTTGAGACAGGTATGGGCTTCTTAGCCAGGTATACCACCGACGGACAACCCGACAATACTTTTCAAGGGGGGAGTTCTCATTACATTCAATTTAAAATCAATAATTCAGATACTTACTTGACTGACCTTGTCCTCAGGGCCGACGGGCGTATCTTGGTAATAGGGTATGTCATCGTTTCTTCCCAGCCTCACCCGGCCCTGGCCCGGTTTATGCCTGATGGGACCCCCGATGTAAGCTTTGGATTTGGAGGACAACTGGTTCTTAATCAGTTTGACGCAACCCCTACTGGGGTCGTTATGCTCGACAACAACCGTTTTGCTGTGGTGGGGGACATTAGTTTAATAAACGGAAGCGATCTGATTGTCATGCGATTTTTATCCAATGGCGAATTGGACGTCAGTTTTGCTTCGTCCGGATTTACAACAATAGATCTAAACAATTCCTCGCAAGATTTTGGGGGCTCAATTACCTGGAATTACAATGATGGAAAGATGCTGGTGAGTGGAACGGCTGAAAAAATAGGTTCGATGGCCGATGGTGTTGCCCTTGTAAGGCTGAATTCCAACGGTACTCTGGACGCAAGTTTCGGTTCGAACGGTATAGCTCTTTTCGATGGCTTTGAAACTAACAATACTATTACCGTTGACCGTTCAGCTCGTCATATTCGGCACTTAGATGGTAAAATTTGGGTAAGTGCCAAATACCTGGGTATTGACAAGACCTTGGGGATGATCGTGCGATTTTTGGACAATGGACAGATCGATCAAAGTTTCGGTGATTATGGGATGCGGCTTTACGAATGGGGAGATTATTCCCATCGGCGTTTTACCGATTTATTTCCCCAGTATGATGGTAAAGTGCTTATAAGTGGTTATGTAACATCCAGTGGGGAGAGTTCAACGCTTTTTGGCCGCTTACTTCCCAATGGTGACCCAGATCCATCGGTTGGCAATGGTAAAGGATATACAATACATTCTTTCAGCACAGGTTCCCCTCAAATTGACAAGGCTTATAGAATTATCCTTCAATCGCTCGAAAAGGCTGTGATGGGGGGGATGGTGTTAACTACCGATGGTTCTAGTGGTATACTTTCGCGGTATTATTTGGGTAATACTGTGGGTTTACTGGAATACAACCATCCGCATAATCTTTATGCCTGGGTTACTTCTCGTCGTTTAGTGCATCTATCTTTAGGTTCTCATATAAGGGAAAACCGTTTTGAAGGTTTAAAGCTATTTAATGCTTCTGGCATTCAAGTGGCTGAATATCCGAAGGTATTGAGCTCACACGCTGAAACCATAATTACTATTGAACTTCCTTATGAATTATGCCCAGGGCTGTATTTGATCAAATTGGAAGGACTGCACCCAGAAGGAGTTAAAGTGCTTGTGGAGTAATGTAAAGGTTCTTTAGATTGATATTTAATCAATTAAGCTGTCTGAAAGACTGCATAACCCAATTCCCTTAATTATGCTAGGTGGTCAGGAGCAAAGGTAAACTATCTTTGCTCCATGATTTTTGAACTGCACAAAAACAAAGCTGACGAGAAGTATAATTCGCTTCTACGCATTTTAAAGGCTTATATCAGTCAGGCCGATACTGACCGTTTGCGCTTGGTGTATGAGAAATCACTGGAACGATTAGAGCCAGCGCAATTCAGCATTTTGCATAAAATGCTTGATGTATCTTACATTTTAGCGCATGAGATGGGGATGGGAACCCATACGGTCCTAGCCTATATGCTGACTCAACTCATTCTCTCGCAAAGTATAGATCGCCTTGAGGCTCAAAGATTGGCTGGGGATATAATCATGGGCACCATCGAGGGTTTGCTGGCTATCGATCGGCTGAAAGTGAGAAAGATAAGCATGGAATCGGAGAATTTTAGAAAGCTTCTTCTGGCTATTATTCCTGATATACGAAGCTTGTTAGCTTCAATGGCGGAGAACCTCTATGAGCTACGTAATTATCGCAACTATGATGCAGAGGTCCAAGGGCTTATATTGCGAAAAGCTGCCCATGTATTTATTCCATTCGCCCATCGGTTAGGATTATATCATATCAAAGCCCAGCTCGAGGATTTAGAGATGCGTTATGCCATGCCCGAGGTGTATGAAAACATTTCGCAGCAAATTGCAGAATTAAAACCTTTGCAGGAATCTTTTTTTGCAGCATTTATTCAACCGATTCGCCTGGCATTAAATGAAGCGGGAATTTCCTGTGAGTTTAAGTGGAGGTTTAAATCCATACCTAGCATCTATCAAAAGATGATAAAGCAAGGGGTAAATATCCAGCAAGTGTATGATCTTTTTGCTATACGAATTATCATCAAAGGCCAACCCGCCGATGAAAAAGCCGAATGCTGGAAAGTTTACAGTTTGGTTAGTAATATATACACACCTGATACCTCGCGACTGCGCGATTGGGTGTCAATGCCAAGGCCCAGCGGTTATGAAAGCTTGCATACCACAGTTACCATGCCCGATGGGAGGATAGTAGAAGTTCAAATAAGAACCCAACGCATGGACGAAATTGCCGAAAAGGGTGATGCTGCCCACTGGCGGTATAAAGAAGCGGGGCGGATAAGTGAAATGGAT
>CALJNV010000208.1 GCA_937981455.1 uncultured Bacteroidales bacterium
ATATTTTGAGACGCGGGTCAACAGGATCAATACCCATCTTTGGTTTATACCCCGCAGCGCTGACCAATATCCTTTGACATCATCTTAGTCATCAATAAAATCTTTTAAATCTGCTTTTTAAAAATTATTGAGAAATGATGAAAAAGTTTCAATGGTTATTAATTATTGTTTGGGGGCTTATTTCAGGTTTTGTCTACAGTGCAAAACCTGATTCTGTTATTATTGTTAAAAACAAGAAAAGCTCATGGAAGAT
Source organism: uncultured Bacteroidales bacterium (assembly GCA_937981455.1). Lineage (GTDB taxonomy): Bacteria > Bacteroidota > Bacteroidia > Bacteroidales > TTA-H9 > UBA2030. The sequence goes on from CALJNV010000208.1 coordinate 254, forward strand.
TGTACTTCCGGCTTACCCAGAGCCACAAGAAGAAAAAGCGGCTGAATTTTTAAATCATCATTTAGAGAAAATAACAGGCGTTAGATTGCCTGTGCTGAAGACCTCGCATTCAGCGCCTAAAAAAAGTATTTGTATTCGCAAGGTCTCTACGCTGAAAGGTGCAGACGATTACAAAATAGTTGTTGGGCCTGATTACCTTATGGTAGAAGGTGGCAAGGGAAAAGGCTGTGTATATGGCATATCGGAGATTTTAGAACGTTTTTGGGACGTAAGATACTACAGCCCCACGTTCGTCGTAATTCCTGAAAAGAACACCCTTGCGCTTCCACGTACTGAAATTTATGGAACTTCACCCAATACTTTTAGAGATGTTCATGGTGCCTTTGCTTATGATTATCCCAATTATAGAGACTTTCATCGGCTGCATACCATAAGGGATATGTTTGCCGATGGATATTATGTCCACACATTCAATCGCCTGGTTCCCTGGCAAGAATATTTTGTGACCCATCCCGAGTATTATGCCTTGATGAATGGCAAACGCCTCATAGACCAACTCTGTCTCTCAAACCCTGAGGTTTTACAGTTGGTAATTAAGCGGTTGGGGGAGGAAATCAAGAAACAGCCCGACAAACAGGTTTGGTCTGTTAGCCAGAATGATAATTTTACATATTGCGAGTGCGAGCGCTGTAAGCAAATTATTGCGGAGGAAGGTAGCCCAGCGGGCCCTATCATCAGGTTTGTGAACGAAGTGGCCTCACATTTCCCCGATAAAATTATTTCTACCCTCGCTTACCAATACAGCAGAAAAGCACCTCTTAAAACCAAACCTGCGCCCAATGTTCAGATTATGTTGTGTACCATCGAACTCAACCGAAGTAAATCCATTGCTGCCGATCCCAACAGTCAATCATTTGTAAAAGATATGGAAGATTGGGGGAAAATTTCATCGAATATTTATTTATGGGACTATACCGTAGATTTTGCCCACACCATCAGTCCATTTCCTAATCTCCACACATTACAGCCTAATATTCAGTTATTTGTAAAAAATGGAATTCATCAGCATTTTCAACAAAGTTTTACCGGTACGGGGCACGAAATGTCAGAACTCAAGGGGTATTTACTGGCCAAACTCCTCTGGAACCCCAATCTTGAGGTGGATAGTTTGATTTATCAATTTACCCAGGGCTACTACGGAAATGCTGGTTTTTGGATTCGGCGGTATATTTACCATATGCAGGAAGAGATTTTGAAAAGTGGAGATTGGCTTGATATTTATGGTCCACCCACCCTTTATGCAAATACATTTTTGTCGGCATCCAATATTTCGGCTTACAACGAGTATTTTGATAGGGCAGAACAAGCGGTAGCCCATGACAGTATTTTTCTGTTGCATGTAAAAACCGCCCGAATGGCGCTGCAATATGCAGAAATGGAAATTGGCAAGGCTGATATGTTTGGCCCCAGGGGTTGGTATGAAGAAAAGGAAGGAAAGTTTATTCTACGAAAACACATGGCCGAAATGCTGGAATCTTTTTACCTAACCTCAGTACAAGCTCATGCCAGCCTTGTAAATGAATCGGGTTTAACCTGCGAGGATTATTACAAATCTACCCGTCGTTTTGTTGATTTACAGGTAAGCGACAACAAGGCCTTCAGAAAGAAAGTTACTGCCAAGCCCTTGCCATCGGGAAAATATAGTGGGGGAGATCTAGCTCTTCTGACCAATGGTGTGAGAGGAGCTAATGATTTCAAAGTTCATTGGCTGGGTTGGGAGGGTCTAGATGCAGAGGTTATAATAGACCTGGATAGCGCTTCCAACATACATCATATTGAAATAAGCAGCCTTTGGGATCCCAAAAGTTGGATACTCCATCCGGCTTCAGTAGAATGCCTGATATCGAATGATGGTAAGGCATGGCAAACGCTTGGTTTATTGAGTGTAGAAGGAGATCAGCAAAATGCTGAAGTAAATCATATCTTTGCATTCGAAACCATGGGCATTAACACACATTATGTAAAGTTCATCATCAAAGGCACCCATCAGCTTTTCGATTGGCATCCTTCGGCGGGTGGTGCTTCATGGTTCTTCCTGGATGAAATTGTGATTCGTTGAGCTTTTCTTATTTATTTCAAAAAAATTTTAATAGGAAATAAATAATCCTCGCGAAAAATAAAAGCGGCTGGTAAAATTCAGATTCGAAGGTCTATTTAGTTTTACTCTTGGTTTTTTAATGCCTAAGCTGCGTGAAAAGACTAAAGAGAGTAAAAGTCGATTAGGAGGTCTTTAGGAAAGATTTCTTGAAAACGATTTATCTATAAAACGGGGGCCAAAGGGGTTTTGCTTTTTCGAATACTCCCGTCTTCTCTCATTATAAGCCATGTGTCATCGCACTTCGAAGGAGCATATAAATAAAATGCAGTTTTCATAGCTAACATTTTAATGTGATATTTCTTGGCAAAAAGTTTACCCGACGATAAGCTATGAAGTCGCTTGGCAAAGCTTCTGTGTTGAATATAGTATGAGTATTGCTCTTGGAACAACTGGCGAAGGGCAAAATAAATTTCATTATTACAATGGGGAGAGAATATTTCTTTTGTGCCTGCTTCATTTTCACTGAACAATACAAAGCCCCAATATTCGGGTTTGTGCATATTGATCTGATATTGGGGTGTCCAAACCCAGTTATATTCTAAAAGAGCTTTTCCTGTGGAGAGATCATTTTTTTTAACATATTGATTATTTAACACATCTAGCGCCCATTCCACCCGTGAAAAATTAATTCTCCATGATTCACCGTGGAGGGGAGTAGAGCGGTTGGGGTTGTTCTCTAACAAGATTTTGAAAGGAAAGGCGAGCTCAATCATCCAGGCGGTGTCAGTATCGGTGGGGTCATTGAGGGTTCCGGCCAGGTGTATGCCTTTTTGCAAACCAACAATATCCCAGGCACTTATGGGCTTTCCCATCAGGCTATAAGGCCGGGTTAGCATTAGGTCCCAGGTGGTACCCCGTGCATTTATCTCTAGCTCGTAGTAATGACGGGTGTCTCCGTCGGGGTCTATAAAAACTTCAAAGTCATTTTCTTGAAAAATGATGGATTCCCGTTCGGTTAGAGTAGCCCATAGATGGGGTTCCTCCAGCCGTGCCAAAATGTAAAGATAATGCTTATCCCAAAGCATTTTTACCTGCGTTTTGAGAAAAGGTGGAGGTGCAGCAGGGCCCTCTATATCTAAAAATTCTTCGCTCCATGGAATGGCTTGCCAGGCTTCTTCAGTATCCCTCCCATCGATTACTATTGGGGAATGAGTGAATTGACAGACGTAGCTTCGGGGAGGATTTGTCAAAAGAACTGCCTGGGCATTTACCCAGGCAGCGAATGTTACACCTAAAACCAAAATCATGAGTTTGTTCATGGGCAACTGTTTTCTTTTGCGTGCTTTAACGTGTTTTTATTTAATCAGTAATAATAAAATCACCTTTTTCGATGGACCAATCATTACTGAAGAACCCTGAGACTTTGATGGAATTGGGACCATCTTTGATCCAATTGTGGGAGAATATGAGTAGATCGGGGAAACCCGTAAGACCCGAAAAATAATGATTGGCGTATATTGCTTTCATGCCTCTAGGGCCAGTTCCTGCAACCACCCCTACCAGGGCTTTATCGTCAGACGCATGAGGATAACAGAAAAGTGTACCAAGGTCTTCACCGCTTATAAAATGCTTCCCAAATTGAATGCCCTTGCTTTTGACGATGACAGGGCACTGACCCAGCACTTTTTCCCAAGCAAGATTGTTCTCAGCATTTCCATAAATTATCACATTGCGGCCTTTATACTTTATGGGATCATAATCTTTATCTGGGATAATGTCAATAGAACTATTGCCCAGGTAAAGGAAAGTCTCGGCATCCAAGATAGCTTTGTTTTTGTACCATTGGTTTTCTTCGGTATTTCCAGCTGTGGCATATACAAATATCACACGATGGGTGAAAGCCATTTTGAAGCTCCCATACCGTTGAGGATTTTTCTCGTTTGCTGATGGAGCTTCACCCAATGTCCATACTTCTTTATTCGAACGAAGCACAATGTCGTGCTGATTTTTGAGGTTGAAAGTATAGGGTCCAATGATGATTGTGGGATGGTTTAAAAATCTGAGAGCAGATAATTTCAGCCTCAAGCATGCGATATTATTGGCTGTAAGCGTAATAGTGTCACCTTTTTTAACCGCTTTGATGTGAGATAATTCCAGCGGCTTCTCCTGCTGAAGTATTTCAATCCAATAATTCGATGCAGAGACCCCTGGAGAGGCTGTCAGGAATTCAAGGCTGTCGATTTCATGGAGTGAGGGAATGCGGTTTTGTTTTAAAAAATCGAACAAAGGTGGCCAGTCCATGCTGTGATCACCATACCAGTGAGCTCCCCCAGGGTATTCATAATAGCAGAAGTTATTGTGGAAGGTACCCAAGAGTTGACGCATGCGTCTAGCCTGTTCGGTGGGAACTACAGCATCGGCGCTCCCATGCAAGATATAAACACCTGATTGCAAATAGTTATGAGATAGATCGAGCGTGCGGCCTGCTCTTGCCCCCCGATACAGCATTTTGAAATGGGGTAATCGCATCAATGCTGAATCGCTCCCTGTCCTTCGGTACTGTATAATGTCAGGATATCCTGCACAAGGAGCTATAGCAGCCCATCGATCGGGATAAGTAGCCCCCAGATACCAGGTGCCATGGCCCCCCATGGAATGCCCGGTCAGGTATATTTTTGAAGAATCAATGTGAAGTCGGTTCAGCGCGTCGTGCATAACTTCAAGGGCATCCAATCTTCCCCAATCCTCCCAATTGAAGCCAAAGGGTCGTCGATTGGTAGGGGCTACAATATGGCACCAATCTTTTTGCTTGTAAGCCCTGGCTTGGTTGGTTGCTTCGACTGATGCCCCATGTACCGAAAGCACAAAGGCCTGCCCAGAATCAGGGGATAGCGAAGGCACCATGCTGTAATATTGAACACTTCCATCTATCTGACTTACAAATGTGCGCTCATGATGGTGCTGTGAATCATGCACTTTAAGGCTGATGGACAGTTTATCAATGAAGTTGCCTTTATTATCCTTTAAAATGAGGGTGGCCATGACTTGATCACCGGAGGGAGGCACCCTAAAGGCAGGGATTTTGAATTTTAATTTTCTGACGGTCATGGCTTCAACCCTATCGGTTACATAGGTGGTCTCGCTACCCTCGTCAAGTTTACATGTTATACTGTATTCATTCAGTGCTTTTGAGGTAGCGTTTATTACTCGAACCGCTG
>CALJNV010000209.1 GCA_937981455.1 uncultured Bacteroidales bacterium
AAAAGGCTTGGTTCGTCGGGGATTTATGCTTGATGTAACAGTTAGTAAAGAAGCGGAGGAACAAATTAAATACAATGAAGCCCTTTTTAGAACTACATTATACAGCATTGGTGATGGAGTTATTACTACCAACAGTCAGGGTGTGGTCAGGCAAATGAATCCTAAGGCAGAAAGCCTGACCGGATGGACCGAAGCCGAGGCCGCAGGCAGGCCCCTAGCCGAAGTATTTCCGATAATTAATGAAGAAACCCGCCTACCCATTAATAATCCAGTTGAAAAGGTTCTGTTAGAGGGGAGAACCATAGGATTAGCCAATCATATACTCCTTATCCACCGCCATGGAACTGAGATCCCTATTGCAGACTCAGCCGCGCCCATAAGAGACGACGAGGGACATATTACTGGAGTGGTATTAGTATTTCACGACCAGACTGCAGAAAGAGAAGCACGACGCCAACTCAAAGAAAGTGAAGCCAGGTACAAATATATGTTTTACCACAATCCACAGCCTATGTGGATTTATGACCTTACTTCCCTTGCTTTTCTTGAAATCAATGAAGCTGCTGTTCAACATTATGGGTATTCCAAAGAAGAATTTTTAGGGATGACCCTAAAGGATATTTGCCCTTCAGAAGATATTCCCCTGTTGCTGAACGATTTACTAACTCCCCCCAGACGTCGCAGTCATTTTGGCCCCTTGAGACATAAAAAGAAAAATGGAGAAATTATCAATGTAGAAATTACTCTGTTTGAAGTGGAATTTATGGGGCGTAAGGCTCATCATGCAATGGTTACTGATATAACCGATCGTTTGAAAACCGAAAATGCACTTCGTGCGAGTGAGAGCCATTTCCGTAATATAGCAGAAAATGCTCCTGACCTCATCTATCACTATCAGGTTTGGCCCGAACGAAAATTTATATACATCAGCCCCTCATCCCTCAGGATTACAGGTTATAGCCCTGAAGAGTACTACGCCGATCCTGATCTGGGGTTAAAGCTCGTTTTGCCTGAAGACCAACATCTTTTAGAATCTGCCATGAAGCTATCTCCTGGAGTCGGTGTTCAGCAACATTCCCTCCGCTGGAAGCACAAGAACGGGCATATCATTTGGACCGACATTAGAAATGTTCCCATTTTTGATGAGAAAGGGCGACTGGTAGCCCTTGAAGGAATTGCCCGCGACATTACGGAAATGAAGATTAATGAAATCGTGCATGATATTCAGCACAATATTGCAGAGAGTTTCTTGAGTGCTTCAGGCCTGACGGAGTTGGTAAAAGAGATAAAATATGAGCTCAACAAATTGCTCGATACTACTAATTTCTTCATTGCATTTTATGAGCCTGAAAATGACAAATTTAATGCAGTGATATTCGAAGATGAATATGACCAATTTAATTCCTGGCCGGCTAAAGGAAGTCTTTCTGCCTACCTTTTAAAAACAAATAAACCTCTATTGTTAAATAGGGAACAAATTGAGGGGCTCACTGTAGATGGTGAAATTGAGATACTGGGCCAACCTGCGCAGTATTGGATGGGAGTACCTTTAATGGTGGGTGGCAAGCCCAAGGGTGTAATGGTCATACAAACCTACCGACTCGATGTTCCATACACCGATCGCCTATTGCAAGTGCTTGAGCAAATTGGCGCAGGTATTAGCCTTTTCATTGAAAACAAGCGACAAATGATGTTGGCAAACCAGCTGCGCATTGGAATTGAAAGCAGCCCCGTGAGTACAATAATAACAGACAAAGAAGGAATAATACAATATGTAAATCCTGCATTTTATGAAATAACAGGATACGACGAAAATGATATTAAAGGACAGACCCCTCGAATCTTAAAGTCGGGTCATCATCTCCCTGAATTTTACGCAAAGATGTGGGAAACCATTACTGCTGGCGAAACATGGAAAGGCCAAATTCTGAATAAAAGAAAAGATGGACTTTTTTTTTGGGCAACGCTGGTTATCTCTCCCATGAAAAATTCCTCGGGAGCCATTACGCATTTTATTGGCATAATACAGGATATTACCGAGGAGGTTGAGATGGTGTCGGCTCTGCGTGAAGCCAAGGAAAAAGCGGAGGAGAGTGATCGCTTGAAATCTGGATTTTTGGCCAATATGAGCCATGAGATACGTACACCGCTCAATGGCATTATAGGGTTTGCGGAGCTCATGGTGCAAGGACTCGCAGAACCTGAAGAAATGATTGAATATTCAAGAGTTATTCTTGAGAGCAGTCAGCGCCTTCTGGATTTACTTACCAACATTTTAGACTTAAGCAAAATTGAAGCCCGGGCTGAAGAGCTTGTCCTAACCCCAACTTCGCTATTTGCATCGATTAATGAGGTAATCACCCAATTGAGTCCCCTAGCTGCCAAGAAAAAAATATTTTTAAAGAAAACTATTGCTCCTGCCTGCCAGTCGCTAACCTTATTATTAGATGCAGCGAAACTTCATCGAATATTGTCAAATTTGATAAGTAACGGGATTAAATTTACCGATCAAGGTTTTGTTGAAGTTAACTGCTCTCAGCGGGAAGGTAATTTAATAATATGTGTAAAAGATACAGGTAGGGGCATTGCCGAAGAGCATCTCACACGCATATTCGATCGATTCTATCAAACAGATTATTCCTATAGTAGAGGATGGGAAGGTGCTGGGCTGGGTTTAGCCATTTCTAAAGGCCTCGTGGAACTCATGGGCGGGACTATATGGGTTAAATCCCAAGTAGGTAAGGGTTCAGAGTTTTGTTTTAGTATTCCCATTCTTAAGGCAGAAAACCATGAAACCAAACCTCAATCAGAAAAATTAGAAATTATCCCTTTGCGTAAACATAAAGTGCTCATTGCCGAAGATGACTATTCGAGTTTTAATTACCTTAGAATATTGTTAACCCGAGCAGGGTGCGAAGTGCTTCATGCTGAAAACGGTGAGCAGGCCATAAAACTTATAGAAGAAAATGCTGATATTAATGTGGTACTCATGGATATTAAAATGCCTAGAGTAGATGGTTACCAAGCCACCCGACGAATCAAGGAAATCAATCCTAAGATTGTAGTAATTGCCCAAACCGCTCATGCAATGGCGGGAGACAAAGAGAAAATTCTTGCATTCGGATTCGATGATTATTTATCGAAACCCATACGCAGTAAAACGCTGGTAGATGTCTTAAACAAGTTTTTCCCTAACGATAAGCCAGACCTATAGTTATTGTATGACTTTAAGATTACTCAAAAGTGCTTGTCTGGGAGCACCCTTGATTTTATGTATGCTATTTTAGCCACTTATCCAGCCAATCGAAAAATACCCTTTGCCAGAGAATTGAGTTTTGGGGTTTAAGAACCCAGTGGTTTTCGTCAGGAAAATAGAGGTATTCAGCAGGGATGCCTCGCAATACTGCAGCATTAAATGCGCTCATGCCTTGCGATGCTACAATGCGGTAGTCTTTTTCTCCGTGTATGATCAAAATGGGCGTATCCCATTTATCCACAAATCGATGGGGTGAATTGGCGAATGAGCGCTGGGCGGTAGGGTTCGATGTTTCCCAATAGGGGCCTCCTAGGTCCCAATTAACAAACCACATTTCCTCCGTTTCAAGGTATTGCGATTCCAAATTGAACATGCCATCGTGGGCAATAAATGCCTTGAAACGTTTGTTGTGATGGCCCGCTAGCCAATAAACACTAAATCCTCCATAACTGGCTCCTACTGCAGCCAATCGATTTTCATCGCTCCAGGGCTCTGCGGCTACATCGTCGATCGCACTGAGGTAGTCTTTCATATTTTGCCCCCCATAGTCGCCTGAAATTTGTTCTTTCCACCTTTGTCCAAAGCCTGGTACTCCACGACGGTTGGGGGCTACTACAATGTATCCATGAGCCGCCATGATTTGAAAATTCCATCGGTACGACCAAAACTGGCTAACAGCATTTTGAGGGCCTCCAGCACAAAACAAAAGGGTAGGGTAAGCGCGGGTGCTATCAAAGTCGGGCGGGTAAATAACCCAGGCATGCATCTTTTTACCATCTGTAGTTTTTATCCATCGAGCCTTCACTTCGCCCATTTTTAATTGATCGAGAAGGGGTTTATTGATAAAAGACAATTCTTTATCGACTCCTGTTTCTAAATCAATGGCGTATATCTCATCGGGTTTGCTTATCGACATTTTGATGCCCAGAAGCCCTTGATGGGAAGCCACAACGCTTTTATAATCGTGTGGGCCATGGGTAATGGGTATTAATTGATCGGTGTTAAAATCATAGCAATAGATTTGATGCGTACCTTCAACCCCCGCAATCGCATAGATTTTTTGACCATCGGGGCTCCAGCAGGGCGAGGCCAGATCGTTGTCAAAGCCTTCACTAAGCCAGGTTTTTTCATTATGAGTTAGGTGAGCCACGAAAAGGCGATTGAGGTCAGCTTCGTAGCCGTCGCGTTCCATACTCAGCCAGGCAATTCGGCTGCCATCAGGTGAAAATACAGGTTCCATGTCGTAACCAACCATGCCCTCAGTGAGGTTGATTGTTTGTCCTGTTTCGACATTATAAAGATAAATATCCGTATTGGTACTCAGGGCGTAGGCTTTGCCCTCTTTTTTGCGGCAAGTATAAGCGATGGTCTTTCCATCGGGGCTGATGGCTACCTGTTCCATGCCTCCCCAGGGGCGCACTGGCGATTCCCAGGGTTCTCCCTCCATGATATCCTTCCCCGCGCGGATCACACTGCCATCAAAATAGGAGAAAAAAATATGCGAGTATGCATCAACCCAAGTGTCCCAATGCCTGTACATCAAATCATTCATCAATCGACCTGTGGTTTTGTCGAGGCCCTCATATAGCTTTTCCTGAATGCGTTTTTTAGGAATATCGCTGGCATATACCAGCAACTTCATATCCTGCGAGAAACGATAGCCATTCAATCCATTTTCAATTTGAGTGAGTTGTTTTCGATTGTTGCCATCAGCATCCATTATCCACAATTGCATGCTGCCCGATTCAGGGCTCAGGAAGCTTATTCTTCCATCAGGGGTCCATCGTGCCTCAAATTCTGAAAATGAAGTAAATGTGATCTGTTTGCGTTTACTGCCGTCCCTATTCATCACATAAAGCTCGCGGTTGCCTTTGTTTTGGGCAACATCGTACCAGGTAACACCAAATAAAATTTTACTGCCATCGGGCGAAACATCAACTTCACTTACCCGGCCAAAAGCCCACAGTGCCTCAGGGGTCAACAAACCATTGGCTATATGGAAAGTATGAGAACCTATCGGCTCATTTTGCTCCGACGACATCTTCTCTTTACAACCTGTAAATAAAACCGATAGGGCGAACGTAAATATTAAATGGTAGTATCTCATACAAATAATTTTTTTATTTTGGCGCATTGATTTTGCAACTTCAAAAGTGCTAAAAATTAACTTCGCAACAAAGCAATGGATGTACTTTTGGTTAAAATAACCCTTTAGCTATGAAAGAGAAGTTTGAGTTCCAAAAACAATCATTCAGAGATTTAATTCGTAAGGAATATCTCAAGGCAGCTCTTATTCCTATTCTCATCATCGAAATGATGCTTCTGGTTTTATATTTCGGTATAAACCATTACAAAAATTTAAAAACCAGGAACACACTTCTATCGGAGGCCAGGGTTAACCTGCAGGAAATTTCCATGCGAGAGGCAGAAAAAATCAATCAACAGCTTTCGCGCATCAGTGCATTGGCCTTGATTCTTCAAAAAGAAAATCAACGTTTTTTTGAAAATCCTAATAAATTTCCCCTTCCCTCCACAGAACCAGTTTTGAAAGTAGCGCCCAATGGGTCTATGTATAAAGAAAATAACAACGGGGGCTCGAGTATTTATTATTCGAATTTTATCCCTTTTACCTCTGAAAGCTTCAAAAAGGCCCGAATTACCGAGGCCATGGATCCACTTTTTAAAGCAGTTTGCGAAGCCGATTCAAATATTGTAGCCGTATATTTTAATAGTTGGGATAATATGAATCGTTATTATCCTTTCATCGAAAAGACTTACGAGCAGTTTGAACCGGGCATGCGAATTACAGAATTTAATTTTTACTACGAGGCCAATGAAATTCATAATCCCAACCGAGGCGTAGTTTGGACAGATGCCTATCTCGACCCCGCAGGGCAGGGATGGATGGCTTCGTGTTTGGTTCCTATTTACAAGGGCGATTTTTTAGAAGGTGTTACAGGTATTGACGTTACTGTTGAGCGATTTATTGCCAATATTCTCAGACTTAAATTACCCTGGGAGGGCATCCCCATACTGGTCGATCGAAATAAAGGTATATTGGCCATGCCTCCCCAAGCCGAAAAAATCTTCGGATTGGTCGAGCTAAAAGGTCATGATTATAGAGAAACCATTAAGCATGATACCTACAAGCCCGATGAATATAATCTTTTAAAAAATCCCAATATTTCCCAAGATTTTAAAAATTTTGTAAACTCGGATGCAAACCTGACAGAAATTCAATTTGGCAACCAAGTGTACCTAATCACCCGAAATTTAATTCCTGAAACAGGATGGGAGTTTTATTCTTTTGTTGATGAAAATATTTTATTCCATCCCATATATAAGTTGCATGAATTGGGTACAGTTTTGGGTGTATTGGCGCTCATATTCTTGATTTTATTCTACATCCCCTTCTTCATCGCATTGCTTAAGCGTTCCGACGCCATTGCCCACAAAATCATCTCACCCCTTGAATATCTCATACAGGCTACCACCGAAGTATCGCAAAAGGTAAAGCAAGTTGATCTTAAACCTGTAGGTATTGAAGAAATTGACAGGTTATCTGGAAATTTCAATTTGATGACAGAAGAGCTCAAGGCTATGTACGACCGATTGGAAGAAAAGGTGGATGAAGCTGTGCGCCAGATTCGCGAGCGCGACCATATGCTCATTAAGCAATCGAGACAGGCAGCCATGGGCGAAATGATTGGCAATATTGCTCACCAATGGCGTCAACCCCTTAACTCCATAGCGGTGATGATACAGAATCTTGAGGATGCTTATGTATATGGTGAAATGGATGATACCTATTTGCGAGAAAAAATCCGTCGCATCATGGAAATTATCAATTTTATGTCGCGCACCATTGATGATTTCCGCTATTTCTTCAAGCCCGATAAAGAAAAAGTTGAATTTAATTTGAGATGGAGTATTGAACAAACATTAAACTTTGTCAGTAGTGCCCTGGTGAATAACAATATCCAACTCACCAAAGACCTTGATGAGGATATTGTAGTAGAGGGGTATCCGAGTGAATTTTCACAAGTAATTCTCAATATCGTCAATAATGCCAAAGAGGTGCTTATTGAAAGGGCTATCAAGAATCCTGAAATTCAAATTACCTTACATAAAAAAGATAATTATGCATGGGTTACCATTGCTGATAATGCAGGAGGTATTGATCCTTCTATAATGGAAAAAATATTTGAACCTTATTTCACTACCAAAGAGATGGGCACAGGGCTGGGCCTTTACATGTCGAAAATGATTATTGAATCCAACATGAAAGGACGTTTATGGGTTAGTAAGGGTGAACGTGGTGCTGCTTTTCACATAGAATTGCCACTAATTAACAACAATGCCTAAGGAATTACCCATTTTTATTGATCCATCGGTTTCTAAAAAAATCAAGAATTTAATCAAAAATCTTGAGCCCAAAGGAATTATCCTCAAAGAAGGTAAAGAACAAGTAAGTTTTGTAGAAAGTGCACCGTTTTATTGCATAATGTCGCAAAAGGCCCATAGCTCGAGTTTTTCAGGAGTAAATGAACATACAGAGAATCCATTGATTTTAGTGGTTTACAGAGGCAATAGCCATCTTTTTACCCATGTTTTCGATCTCAATGATTTACCAGAATCTCTGAACGTATCTTTGTGGCTTTTCGGCCAAATTCAATGGCAATTATTTTTAGCTGAATTTAAGCAATATTCGGTGCAGCATATCAGTTCTTTTATGGATTTGCTTAGGGTAGGCCTAATGTTTTTTTCATCGGATGGGATACTGCTATATGCCAATGAGGAGTTGGAAAGCTTGACAGGATGGAACGTTGAAACCCTAAGTATGAAAGCTCCCGAGCAATACCTTCGATTTCCTGAGGATTTATTGATTAAGCATGGGCTAAATTATTTGTTTTGTGAGTCGCGTAAAGTGGGCAGACTTGAATTTCTCTTTAAGGATGGCCATTGGCGTACTTTAGTTTATCGAAGTTATTTACTCCCCCTTCCTTTTTTGAATACTGAGCTTCTTGTAATTCTTACCGATGAACAAGCATTCACTGAAAACGACGAAATATTAATCGATTTTGATCGAATGCAGGGCAAAGCTTTATTTCACGATTTCCGTAATTTGCTTCAAGGCGTGGTAACCTATATTGATCTGTTGGGGTTTGAAATCAAACCCGGTTCTGTGGCTTCGACCTATCTTGACAAGATTAGAATAGAATTGCGGCGGGGGCAAGAAGTTCTCCGACATCTTATGAATCCTGTTTCGCATGAAGAATCAAAAGTTTCTATTGATCAATCCATCGAAAATCTTATTAATACTCTTAAAGAGATTATTCCTTCCAATATCACTATCAAATTTGAAGGCTCATGCACAAGCCCGGTATCTGTCTCGCAGGTTGATCTGGGGAGAATCCTAAGAAATCTGGTTAAAAATGCCGTAGAAGCCATGGGAGATGCCCCAGGCCAAATCATAATAAAAACTGAAAAATTGCCGCAAACACCGGAAATTCGGGCGGCAAATGGAGGAAATCCCCCGCTCGGTTTCCGGACTCATCCAGAGCAGGCGCGGGCCAACGGTTCGCCCTACAGCGGTCCAAGGC
>CALJNV010000210.1 GCA_937981455.1 uncultured Bacteroidales bacterium
CTTTACCCCCCCCCCGTCAAAGTATTGGTATGTGCACATTTCGAAACCATTGGTAAGGCTCTATAAGCAAACCTCGTTGCCCTGAAGCACAAGCCCTCATCCGTAGAATTGATGGATAAAACGGTGCTGGATCTAACTCGTGAGAATCGCAATCAAGAAAAAAATCGCTTTTTTGTGGTTGGAGATCCTGGAGCCATCCTTATAGTAGAATTTGAAGGCTATTCGATGGATGAAATAAATCCACGAGTAAGTAAAATGGAAGATGAAATGCGTTCGTTGGGTTTGGGCTATGCATTTCCCGTGATCACTGGAAATGACATACTTAAGGTATGGGCTTTGAGAAAAGCAGGACTTGGGGTTTTATCCAATATGCCCGGCGATGCAAAACCGGTTCCCGTTATTGAAGACACGGCTGTAAAACCCGAACTATTACCCGACTATATCGCTGAATTTGATGAACTTCTCCAAAGATACCATTTGACATGTGTTTATTATGCTCATATCGCAACCGGGGAACTCCATTTACGACCAGTTCTCAATTTAAAAGATCCTGAACATGTCAAGCTTTTCCGCACCCTTGCACACGAAACAGCAATACTTGTAAAAAAATACCGAGGCTCTTTGAGTGGCGAGCACGGGGATGGAAGATTGCGAGGAGAATTCATTCCCCTGATGCTTGGTAACGATATCTATCTGTTGCTCAAAGAGATTAAAAAGTTGTGGGATCCGAATGAAATTTTCAATCCAGGAAAAATCACCGACACACCTCCCATGGACACTTTTCTGCGTTACGAGCCCGGCCAAAAAACTCGAGAAATTCAAACCATTTTCGATTTTTCGAGAGATTTAGGCATAGTGCGAGCCGCAGAACGTTGCAACGGCAGCGGAGACTGTCGTAAAACCGAAGTAATTGGTGGAACCATGTGCCCCAGTTACATGGCAACCCGGGATGAAAATGCCACAACACGTGCAAGAGCCAATATTTTACGGGAATTTCTCACTCGATCTCCCAAAAATAATCCCTTCGATCATCCGGAAATTTATCAGGTGATGGATCTTTGTCTCTCTTGCAAAGCATGCAAATCGGAATGCCCTTCAAATGTTGATGTAGCAAAGCTGAAAGCAGAATTTTTACAGCATTATTATGACGCCCATGGAATCCCTTTACGCACACTGCTTATAGCCTACTTTCCCCAACTCAATCGTTTGGGAAGCCTTTGGCCTGGTCTTTCAAATTACGTTTTCCAAAACAAATACTTTTCAAATGTTTTTAAGAGATTAACAAAATTCTCGCCCCAGCGCAATATTCCAAAAATTAGAAAGGAAGACTTCGCAAAATATATCCAAAACTTTAAACCCAAAATTCCTGTGAAAGGTAAAGTGTATCTTTTCATGGATGAATTCACTCGTTTCAATGACACCGAAATAGGCATTCGAGCCATTCAGTTGCTGTCTCTGCTTGGATACCAGGTAGTCATTCCTCAACATACGTTGAGTGGAAGAACCTTTATCTCCAAGGGTTTATTGCGCAAAGCGCGTGGTTATGCCGATAAAAACATTCAACTTTTATCAAAATTGATCAGTCAGAGCAATCCCCTACTAGGCATTGAACCATCTGCCATCCTGGCATTCAGAGATGAGTATCCGGAGCTATGCAGTCCCCACCTCAGAGAAGAAGCCCGTAAAGTGGCTAGCCATGTATGGATGTTTGATGAGTTTATTGCCCAGGAATTTACCAAAGGAAACATTACGAAAGACCAGTTTACAGACCGTAAGCTTAAAGTTCTTTTGCATGGTCATTGTCAACAAAAGGCTGTGGCATCCACAAAGGCCACTATTGCCATGCTAAGTATCCCTGAGAATTACAAGGTAACAGAAATACCCAGCGGTTGCTGTGGAATGGCTGGTTCGTTTGGATATGAAAAGGAACATTATGAAATCTCAATGAAAATAGGAGAACTGGTGCTTTTTCCAGCAATCAGAGCCGCATCGGTTGGCACTGTTATATCGGCACCCGGAACTTCATGTCGCCATCAGATTACAGATGGAACTAGCAGAAAAGCCTTACATCCCATCGAAGTACTATACAATGCATTGATTAAAGAATAGGCAAACTTAATCCAACTATTGTAATCTCTTCTTTTTGATAGAAAATATTTAAGGAGCAATATTTTAATAAATAACTGATTAATAATAATTTAACAATATGGCACAAAATATGATTTTATTTACATACCGGTATAAAGTTTAATAGAATTTAGAAAAATAATTAAAAACCATCAAATATGAAAAAGATAGTTTATCTTTTAATCCTCGTGGCCATTTTAGCATCTTGCTCAAAAGAAGAATCGCCACAGTTTGACAATGAAGATGGGATTGTTTTAAATAATAATTCCCAGGAGCTCAACCAACGCCTGAACATTATAAATGAACCTTTAAATCTTAAAGGTTTGAAGGCTTCGCCAACGTTTACACTCGTAGCCGAAGCAGCTTCACCTATTGTCAATGGCGTTAAATTAAGTGCAAGCTATGTTCATCGTCGTTACAACAAAGTTTATGTAACCTACCATGAAAGAGGAAATGGCTACGGCGGGGCTATTGTAGTTTTTGATATTTCAGATCCTTACAATCCGAGCATCGTATCGCAGATGACTTTTGAAAAGATAGATATTAACGCATGCGATATAAATGCAAATGGAAGTGTGCTCTATCTGGCCGGTGCTCATAAAGCAAAAGGTGCAGTAGTACTAAAAATTGCCATCAATGGTTCAGGTATTATAACTTCCACGCCATCGCAGGTGAAATTGCTAAAAGTTGGAAATGCCGCTTCAGCCAATGGTATTATTCAAGCTAGTAATTGGATTTATGTCTCCGCAGGGAATACCAACGGCGGTCTATTTGTGTACAACCGCACCACCCTAGCTTATGTAGATTCTGATTTATACAACGGTGCTAAGTTCTCCACTGCAAATGGCCGTGTCAATGGCAAGAATCATATCAGCTTGGAAGTTGACGGCAGCAACAACGCCTATCTACATGTTTATGTAGTTGGAACTAATGATCCCACTACCGAAAAGATTTGGCCGTTAGGTCAAGTTATTCACCAAAATGTGGAACCTGAATTTGTAAACTTCGGCAAAGCTACGGTCTTCATTCGTCCGAATGCTACAACATGCTTTGTTTCCTTGGGAATGTATGGAATGAAAGCTATTGATATTACCAACGGTAATTTGGTATATCAATCACCAGCAGGAATGATTACTTATGGTAACACCAATGCAGTGAGCGCAGACTCCAAATACATTTACATGGCAAACGGCGCCCAAGGACTATACATTGCCAAGGCCCCAATCAGTGGAACAGAGGTAGACATAGTCGGCATTTGGGATGATCCCAATTACCCTGGCAGTTGCAATCATGTCTACTCCGACAGCAAT
>CALJNV010000211.1 GCA_937981455.1 uncultured Bacteroidales bacterium
TATTCTCAAGCATGGCGGGGAATATAGTAGAATCCACGCTCCCATGCCTTTAAGCGTTGGGGGCATGAAAAACGATGTGCAGACAAGGGGTTAGCCTATAGGTGACACCACTTCCCTTTATCTGGCCCTCCGCGAATTTCATTCGTATAAAATATCTTTTTCTCAGTTTGTCGATTATTAGCCCCCATGTCAGCAATCCTAAGTGACGATTTGGGAAGAAGTTGGCACATGCCCTGAAAACGAGTGATGGTTTTGTTGTATACGTAGAGCAGAATTTTTTGCTTGGCGGACCTTATTAAATTTCTTTGTTTTCACCTTTCTTAAAAGCTGAAGCTGTATTGAAGCGACTGTGTTCATCGTAACGCCTTTTGAAATATCAACATTATTATCAGCTAAAGATTGCGCTGTTTGAGTATCGCTTAAACATTTCATTATTGCGTCTTCCAGCGCTGATTGATCAAGCGGCTTGAAATTAAACCCACGCAGCCCTTCTCTCTCTGTGACATCAATAAAGTCTCCCATCATTGGGTAGGCTGCAGGAGTCCCGTAAATAGCCGCTTGATGTAAAACTCCAGAACTTCCTGTTGTACTATCATAGTCAAAAATAGCGAGCTTTGCCTGCGTGAAGAAACTCGAAACCTCCTCCTCTGCAACATAGCCATGAAAAACAATATTGTTATCTAATTGGTGCTCAGCTGCAAGCGTCTCCAAATATCCAGGTGTTGCTGGATGATCGCTACCGCCAATAACAAGTTTAATCTTCTCATCATCATTTAAAGCAGAGTTTAAATTTTGGATTGCACCAATTGTGCGCTCAAGGCGCTTATAGGTACCAAATTTCCCCATAGTGACGATTGTTCGGCCTCGATCCTCAAGAGGCGTAACGCGTTCTTTACTAGCGGTTGGAAAGGAACCGTGCGGAACCATAAATGCATTTTTTGCTTTGTATTTTTCGTCAAGAATATCCCAAAAACTGTCGAGCGTTACTGTCATAAATCCAGACACAAGCATCGTCTTTGTCACAAAATAACTTGCGCACGCCACAAGCTTTTGGCGAAGAAGACTACTGGCAAGATTTGTTTTACTAAGATCAACCGCCTCAACCAAATTATGCATTATTATCCCAGACGGTACTGAAAGCTTTTGAGATATAGCTGGCGTGAGCAAACCTAGAGCTGCTGGAATTTCGCTGTCGCCAAATGAAGCTGTTTGCAAATTGTAAAGCGCGCCTTCGGCTTTGCAGCTTTTCAAGGCTCTTAAAATATAAAGCCCTGCGAATGGGCTATTAAAGCGCCATACCCGCCGCACCTCGACTTTAGGTCCAAGGTCTAGTTCGGGCATGTGGCCTTCATATTTATCAGCTATAACGATGATTTTTTCGATATCGCTACGTCCCGCAAAAGCATTGACAAGATGAAAGCCGTACTCGTTAAGAGATCCGGCACTTGGAGGGAAAGCTGTTACGATTGCTATAGTTTTCATGATAGTCTCCTAAAAGGTTGATGTTTGTGTTGATTGAAAATTATTAATGGTGGCTTTTGCACGTTCATTTGCCGAACGTTCTCCAAATGCCTTTAAAATTTCTGCCGCGGGACGGAATGAGTCGTCTTCTCGCAAAAGGCCGAAGTGTTTTTGTTGTGCTTGGCGCCAAGGCAAAGGCCCAACGACCTCTTTGCCGACATGATCAAAATCATGAAGTGTCCAGACAAATACGCCGCTTGCCGGCCCTGCTTGTTCAAGTTGATTTGCCAATCGCTTCGCCTGAGCAGCCTCCCCGAGGCGCCTAACGAATGGGGGATGCCATACCGTGGACCCTAACTCCGTTATCATGACAGGCTTACCATTGGATGCGGCAATAATTGAAACAAGGCGGCCTTCGAAGTTCTTAGGGTTTTCGTATTCGTGATAAGTAATCACATCAAATACATCTTTCAGCCGGACGGCATTCTCAGCTCTTGACCAACCGGTTGTAACAGCCAAGTTCGGGTACTTAATTTGAATATGACGCGCCATGACCGTCAACCATGCTTCGACTGTACCATGCCCCCAATTTTCGAAATCCAAGTCCGGTTGGTTTTTTAGGTCAACTCCCAAAATAGCCTCATGGCTAGATATATGCGAGAGAATTACATCAACATGATTGGTGTCCGCCGCCCAGTTTGAAAGTGTATAATTCGGGCGTAGGTAAAACAATGTAACAAGAACCTTAATGCCTTTGCTCTCGCAAAGATCCAAAAATGTTTTGAGTTTTGTTAGGCCTTCTTCGCGTGTATCAATATTATCAAAATAGTCATGAGTTAAAAAAATACGCAGAGAATTTATATTTAGGGCCTGAGCTTTTTCAAGATCAGCTTCAATATCTGAAACTGGGAACTCTTTCCAAAAATCTGCCCAAGATGCTGAGGCAGGATAATAGTTTAGGCCCGTGAGGTCTTTCCCGAAATTCTGTGCAAAATTATCTTTGCGTTCAGAAAAGGAAGGCACTTTCGTTTCAATAATTTCAGATAAGTTTTTAGTCCAGCCCGACTGAGTTTGATAGAAGCGCAAAATCCGAGTTTCTTCGGCGAGTCCTATAAGCTCTACATCTGCTTCTTTTGGGTTAGCACCTAGATCTATCCGAAGGCTTTTTTCTTGGACATTGATAACGCGAAAATCGGTATGCATATCCACTATCGATAGGTTTCGATTGACTCTTACTGGCAGGATACAATTCGTGTCTTCTACAAAACAAACATTGTTGAGGGCTACCGTTAAAGCTTGACCAGTTAGCACCTTTTGAAGATCGTCTTTGGAGTGTGAATTTTCCGCTGCAGTGACGATTCGAGCTATTTTTGACCTATCTTGCTCTGGTAAGTCAAAGGTAGTCGGATTCCAGTTAATATCTAAGTTTTCTCCCGCTGCGCTTAAATGAGCATGGAGATAGGCCTCGGCACTTTGAGGTGTTTCAATTGCGGCAGATATTAACCCAGCAAATGCCACACCCGCTAAGAGGGCTGAAACGGTCACTGGAAGGCGTTTTTTCTTATGAATTGCGGATTTTGGCACGTTCTAACCTCGGTCCAATTCGCAATAGGAAGATACGTCAAGAGGCGCACTCTGTATGGCATTCAGATTAGCCTGAACCTTTAGCGCGCCATAAAAATTGGCTGGACATGTCCCCATGAGAAGGATTCGACTATTTAAAAGTTGAGTATTCTGACGGGCTTTCAGGCCATTATCATCTATCCAATCTACGGAAATCAGAGACAAATCCGAAACCGCATTACCATACTCATCTGCAATCACGTCAGACACTAAGTTAAAGGTGCCAAGGTGTCTACCGGCCTCAACTTCTAGTGAGAACGGTTGCGGCGGAGCAGCGACGACAGTCACTAAGGCTTCCTCTGAAGTTCCAATCTCAGTGTTGGCGATAAACTTCATGAGACCTACAGTATCCTGAGCAGGTACATCGAACGACACCAATCCGTGTCTTGGAGTTCCCGATAAGGTTTTAGCAACACCGTCTCTCACATATGAAAGACTAACGTTCCCATCATTTATATTGTTTCCGCGCATATCTGTTACTTCTACCGTCACATGTATAGTTTCGCGCGGCGAAACAGATTGTGGTCCTGCATAAACAACAACGCCACGCAAGGTTTCCGCATGAACTTTTGGCACGACAAGACTTGCCAATAAGCAGCTTGCTATAATGGATTGCATTCGTTTGTATGGTCGGCTCATAATCTTTTTCTTTGCGTAGTTGCCTCTTGAGAGTTGCAATGCACATGCCGCCAAAAACCTCGTTATTTGCTCGAAAAGTCTGTCCATTTGCGAAAAATTATTTGCGGAATGCAAAACTCATTTCTGAATTGCAAAGAAATAGGCCCGAAAAACCAATAAAATAGCGGCCCATCTTTTGCGTAGTTAAGTCCAAAAAATTGGAGTTAAAAATGACAAATTTGAACACACATGGATTAGATACCGCTTCGCCGGTTTATCAGCATGATAGAACAACAATAATTATACCTTGCTACAATGAGGCGAACCGCCTCCACCTCGAGGCATTCTTAAACTTTGCGCGAGAAAATCCAAAAATATCATTTGTCTTTGTCGATGATGGCTCAAAAGATTTGACTATCAACTTATTATGCGGAGCCATGGCCGCGCTTCCAAAACAAATTGACGTTTTGATGATGTCGCGCAATGCAGGTAAAGCCGAAGCTGTCAGGCATGGCCTCAAATTTGCCGCGAAACGCGGAGATAAATATGTTGCCTTTCTTGATGCTGATTTGGCCACCCCTCTAAATGCAATTAATGACTTTATTTCAGTTGCCGAACGATTAGATAACATTGACGTTGTCTTTGGCTCGCGCGCCGGGGGGCTTGGTCGCCGCGTTTACCGCGACCTACACCGTAAAATGATTTCATTGGTTTGTGCCTCTATGGGCAGGCTCGCAACGGGTTTGGCTCTCAAGGACACACAATGTGGAGCAAAATTATTTCGGAATACCTCACATCTTAAAGCCTGTCTTGAAGCCCCTTTTACAGCAGGTTGGCTTTTTGATGTGGAATTGTTTTTGAGGATATCAAATCCTAACAGACAAGAACGAAAGAACTTTTTCGAGTATCCCGTTATTGAGTGGACGGAAGTACCAGGATCAAACATCAAATTTTCAGATGTCATAAAGGGTGGTTTAAAGATGACCACGCTGATAATGAGTCAATGGAAAATTCGAGCGCAGTTTCAAGACAAAAGAAAAACTCCCAACTCGGCATCTAGTCAATTTTTACGCTCCGGTGAAAATCTCAGTATTCAAAGTATAAAGTCCATGGAAGCAATTATTTGTGAAGACATAGATGCTGTTACCTTAGATTTCTCACGGGTGAAAACCTTAGGGCCATCTGTTTTTTCCACACTGACGGAAGTGTGCGAAAAAATGCTTGCAAAGGGTAAGGAAGCTTATATTCAGCTTCCTGACGATTCCGCAATATTGTCTGCCGCTCATCGCTCATCGTTAACAGCTTTATTCGATTGTACTGTTCAAAATAGCAAACCGAAGCAGTTTAAGAACAATCAGCGCTTTTCTGTCGTGGAGGCTTAAGTGTCTACCACCCTAAAACGTCCACTAGAATTGTTTCGTGGTAATTCCATAATGGGACCAGCCGCAATCTTGTTCGTTTCGGCGAATATCGCCAATGCTGCAAATCTGCTATTTAATATGATATTTGCCCGGTTAATGGGGCCTGCATTATTTGCGGACTTAACCTTACTATTAACGCTGAAGTTAGGCGTTTTGTCTTTTCTGGGCGCCCTACAGTTTGCGTTTTCAGAAAATACCGCAAAGCAAGGAAATCCAAAAGAGAGTAAAGTCAAAGCTCATGCCTTGTCATGGCATAGCCTAAAGATTTCTGTTCCCTTGATGTTTGTTGTAATAGCCTCGGCCAACTTCTTCTCTTCAGCCCTGAACTTTTCATCTCCGCTGGCCCTGTCTTTATTAGCCTTAGCGATTCCCTTTTTCTTACCCATGGTAATCTACCGTGGGCTGACGCAAGGCCTCATTGATGTCCCCAAAATTGTTTTATCTATACAAACAGAATGGATATTTCGGCTTTTAGGAAGTTTATTGCTCTGGAAGATGGGGCTTGGACTTCCGGGCATCGCAGTCGCGGTTGGACTTTCGATTGTCGCCGGGTTTCTTTTTTCTACCGACAAAGGTGATTTGGATGCGCGTAAGGCGGCATTAGTCACAGCAACTCACTCCGAGTCCAAAACGCTTGGAGCCTTAGCACTGCCCTACCTCATATTACAGGTAGCTCAAGTTTTAGTCTTGGACAGTGATATTATAATCGCAAAAGCTCTCTTTTCAGCTGAAACAGCCGGGCTAGTAGCGGGTCTTCTTTTAGTACAGCGCGTATTTTTCTTTGCTTTTTTATCATGCTCCACGGTGCTCCAACCTTATGTCGCTAAGCAGAAAGATGGGTACGAAACGCCCAAGGAGTTGTTTATCTTGCTTACTGGCATAGTATTCATATCCATGATGGCTCTGATAGCGATAATCCCTAATTCAGAGCTGGTTGTAAAAATCATGCTAGGCCGCGAATATACCCCGTTAGCCTCTATCGTCTGGATAAGCGCACTAACGGGCGCGGTATTTATCATCAGTCATCTTTGCGCAATATACCAAATTGCCAAAGGACATAAACTGGCAGCAATTCTGGTGCTAATCTTTGGTTTTCTTCAATTAATTACTTTGTCCACGGTTAATCACTTATTTTCAGAGATGGGGTTACAATCCTACTTTAGTATTAAGCTAGCCATTCAAACAGTCTGCGCAGCTTGTTTAATAGGAACAGTGATGTTGACCCACTTAAAAACTACGACCAGATAACATGTCCCCTCGCTCGTGGACATATCTAGCCGTTCTATTAGGCCTCGTTTTTCACGGGGCCCTTTTGCCATTCACATATGGCCAAACCTATGATGCCTATATTCATATGTTCTTCGGCAACCATTATTTGGAATCGTGGTTCGACCCCTGGGAAACGCGTTGGTATACGGGGTTCACAGTTACAGCTTATCCTCCCGGCAGCCATCAAGGTCTAGCGATATTGATGCGACTTATGGATATGCGTATGGCTTTCTTATTGCTGCAATTATTGTCTGTCAGTATGTTAGTCATAGGCGTTTTTCGATTTAGCCGCCTTTGGGTCAACGATAGAGCTGCCTCCTATGCTGCAATGTTATGCGTCTTTTCGACTAGCATATCTGAAACTCTGCACATTTTTGGGCAATTACCTACCATCCTGTCTATCGCGTTATTTCTAAACGCTATCCCTCATATTTCTGGCTGGATAGAACACGGAAAAAAGTCTGATTTATTTTTGGGTATTGCGTTAACGGCTGCCACGACGGCGGTTCATCACGTTACTCCTCTTTTCGGAACAGTTTTCTTTGTAGCGCCTGTTGGCCTAGCCGCCTGGTTGTCGAACTTAAAGAGCAAGCAAGATACCAAGCCGATAGGCAGATTGGCTATCGCAAAATGGGCCTCCCCTGGGCTTTTGCGTGGAATTTCTATGGGTCTATGTATGTTGTTACTTATTGTAACGATCGTATTTCCATATTGGCATTGGTCAATAACGGACCCGATCACCCAAGTCAGTATCCCTCATGGAAGCCGTGAAAACTTTATAGCAAACCCAAATCTTGGATTGATGTTTTTCGTCATTCCATGGGGCTTACTTATTTTCGCAGTTCCCTACGTTATAAAAAAATCGTTCAAGTCAGCGTTATGGCCTTTAGCCTTATCAGTGCTGATCGCGTTATTTTTGGGAACGGGCGGCACAACTCCTTTCCCAAGAATGCTCTTGGGGCCAGCATTTGAAATTTTAACGCTCGATAGATTTACTTTCTGGGCCTCAATTCTCATTTTACCTTTTGCTGGTTTGGCTGTTCAATCATTGTGGGATGGCCGAGGGCAGTCTATTTTAAAGCGTGCCTTCGGACCCTTTTTAACCCGTGTTGGGTTGACTTTAACTTTGGTTGGTTACGTAGGATTAGCAGTCGGCACGGCTCTCTTGCCTACATTTAGACCTACGCAGCCCGATTTTATAGACCCTGCGCCCATCGTGAAATTTATGGATGAGGACCGACATTCGAATTGGCGTTATCTCACTCTGGGCTTTGGCGACCAATTTGCCTATCATAGTGCATTAATAAACGCGGAGTCAGTGGACGGAAACTACCATTCAGCACGTCGTCTTCCGAGCCTTATGAACTACTCTGTAGAACGCTTAGAAAACTCCAAATATGCAGGTGTTCCCGGACTGGCCTCACTCAATCAGTTTTTGACCAACGCTGAAAAATTTCACCTAAAATATGTATTCTCGAATGATGAGTTTTACGATCCGGTTCTGCACTATACTGGCTGGAATCCCGTGACCCGCCTAAATAACGGCATTAATGTTTGGGAAAAACCAGACATATCTCCGTTACCTGCGGAAAGGCCGAGACGCGATTTACCGCGTTATCAAAGATTAATGTGGGGAACTCTTCCCATCGGCGCTCTTGGGCTAGGGCTGCTAACACTATTAGGACTCGCGCTCACTCAGAATCTAATCTCCTCAAAATCTCATCCCTTTTCACGAGAAAGGAATGAGGAAAAAGACCATTCCGCATCAGCGAAAGTGGTTCTCTTAACTCGCTCCATGCCTATTATTTTTGCGCTAGCAATTCTTCTATTGTTTGGCTTAGTAGTTTCAGACAGGCAAAAGCTAATTTCACCTGAAAATACCATCAAAAAATTCTACCAACATTTAGATTTCCGCGAGACCGAAAAAGCTTATGCCCTGCTAAAACCCAGCGCTGATATTGATTACGGGCAGTTCCTTCGCATTCAGAAACTCACGGGCGGGTTGGTGCCTTCATATGGTAAGCTAACCGCTGTCACCTCACAAGGCGTCGAGTTTATGGAAGATGAGACCGCTAGAGTACACTCTCAGCTGACCTATTTAACGTCCGTTGGTATAAGGACTGTCATCACTGATCAAACCCTTAATAAGAGTACTGATGGAAACTGGTTGATTAAATACAACGCACCACCAAAGGCCTTTAAGCAAACGCTTACGACTACCGATAATGCTCCTAAATTCCGTGATCTAACGGGACAACGCCTCTTAACACCCACTGATCCTGTGCAACGGTTAGCTAGGCCAAAAATTGAACTCGTGGCCGCCGAATTCGTGGAACGCGATGGACGAATGTATGTCGCGGGACGCCTAAGGAATATATCGCAATTCCCGACCTGCGCGAAGATTATGGCAAAAACCAAGTCACAAAACTCACCAATCATACTTGAGCAACATTCTGGAAGGGTCGGAGCTCACCGCCTCCTACCCGGTGAAGACTCTGCCTTTCGAATTGACTTTGAGGGTTATCTTAAGATTCAAGATCAAGCAATTAATGCAGCTTATGACCCTGAACAGTTTAGCGTTGCGGAACTTGATGCTCTGCCATCCAGTGTCTCCCTGACTTTATCCACAACGGTTTGTGCCCCCGATTACTACAAATCATTGAAATTTGCCGATATCAATATTTCGGAAGATGATAATGGGCATGTTCTTAATCTCAAAGTGTCGAATGAGGGGACTGAAATTGTCAGCACCTTGCAAGTTAAGTTATCCTATTTAGATACTAATGATCGCTTAGTTTGGGTTGACCCCTATTACTTACAAAACAATCTCATTCCTGGAGAGGAACGTGTTGTAAAAATCTCCTTAGCCGCATTGCCAAATACATCAATGGTTCCAATTGACCGAATATCTATAAACGGTAAAGAAGCCGCAAAAGCCAAAACATCTCTCTGGCCCACCGGAGTCAAATTACCTGATGAAAGCGGCCAAATCATCATTGATTACGACGCCATGATCTATCGTCCCTTAGACTGATTTCATGGAGGCTCTTTCTTGCAATTCATTCCGCTTGTTTGCATTCTGCAAAGACGACAGTGCATATTGCAATAGAAAATCTACATTTATCTAAAATTAACCACCTAAGTCATTGAAATTACGTACCATCTAATTGGTCTGCGGATTGCAATCTCTATTCCAAACATTGGAGTAGATTTATGACTTTAAAATTTAAAATGGCTGGGTTGAAGTCTGCCCTTCTATCAGGTTGCTTTTTTGCTGTCACTGGCTTGACTGGATGTACAACGACTGCAGTTCAGTACAACGCTAAAAATCTTGGCATCGCTACGGATAGCACACTTCGACCTGAAGCTGCACCGTTGGAAATCGTGGGCCCATTGAGTATAGATCAAGTCCGCAGTCGCACCCTAACACACAATTCTGAATACAAGCGGTCTCAATCGAAGCTGGTCGAAACCGTTCGTCAGGCAGGCAAACGCGGTAAGGATGTTTTACCTCAAATATATGCTAATAGCTATAGAACATCACGCAATAACGTCGATGCATCCGTTGGCATTAAGATTGATGATGCATCCGGATCCATGCCCGAAGACTTTTATACCGCACAAGACAAAACTATTACTGTGTCTAACTTCACAGCGACTTGGAATTTGTTAGAAATTGGCCTCAGTGGCTTCAAAGCAAATCGTCGCGCCATCAATGCCTATTCCGAGGGCGAACAAAATCAATATCTTTGCAACAAATTGGTCGTAGATGTTGAGAATGCTTATTGGCGTGCGGTTGCATTTGAGCGCGCTGCGCAAAAATCTGAGTGGTTAAAGGGGCGTGTTGGTTATGCACTTAATCTTTCACAAGTACGCGCCAAGAACAATCCAGATGAAAAATTATTGGAACTTATGTTCCAACGTGAGCTCATTGATATCAACAGGTGGTACGAGTCATTCTACAGATCATTGGTCAGCGCAAAACCAGAACTCGCGCGATTAATGAACTTACCTGCGGGGACCGAATTTACCCTCGAGGCTAAACGGTTGCCCTCTGATTTAGCAGGCCTGCGTGAGCAAAACGTGGTTAGTTTAATTTCAACAGCCTATAAAAACCGTCCGGAGCTTAGGCAGGCTTTATACAGAACCGATCTAACCAAACTCAATAATGAAGAAGATTTATGGCGACACCTGCCTTCCATGCGCCTTTTCCTTGGCTCAAATAGCACATCAAATAGCTTCGTTTTAAATTCAAATTTCGTGTCCGCCGGTGCGGGTCTAAGCTGGGATCTGCTACGTCTCGGCCAAATTGGCAAAACAAAACGTGATGGCAAAATTAAATTAACAAACGACCAGAGACAAACTGAAATAATGGCGAGCGCTATTATGGCGCAAGTCATGATTGCCCGTGAGCAAATGCACCAGCTGGATTATGACCTATCTCTGGCTTGGAAAGCTCTCTCGGTACAGGGTGAGATTACCGAGGATCTCAATGCCGATTTTGTATCTGGTAAAAAACCCGAGACTTACCTGGTGAAAGAGGAATTGATGCGTGAACTTTCGCTAATTCGCGAGCAGTTAGCCCGTGCGGAACTTCATACGGCAAAAGCCCGATTGCAACAAAGCATCGGTGTTGTTCCAACCTGCCTTCCTTCAGCAAATAGCAAAACATAGGCATCGAATACTGTCTTCAGTTTAAAACATTCCAGAATCCGAGCGCCTAAATCAGATCACATGCCTTTAAAAGGGCCTGATTAGGTATACTCGGGGAGAGTGCCGACCCTTTTGGTCCTTGTGACCAACTTGCCCCAAGGGGAGGTGCTCTCCAACTTTTTTAATTTTCAGACATATGCCTACAGGAATAGCCCGCTTCTAGAGAATATCTAGGCGCGCTCTGAACCTTTACAGGTCTTAGCTCACATGTGATGCCACTTAGGCGGAAAGATTCGCAGACAACTCAGTCTCTTCTTTTCTCTGCATCCAAGTTTCCCGCTTTCTATAAATGGTAGAGGGACTGAGCTGAAGAATTTTAGAAGCTTTGGGAATACTTCCGTTACAAGAGGAAATTACCGCCTCAATGATATCACGTTCAATCATCGCCATAGGTTGGTGAATATCGAGCGTAAATGTCGTCTTTAGCGACTCACTTGGAGTAATAACCTTCTCTGACTGCGCCAACCCAATGAGTTGATACTCACTAGCTTCTGCTGTAGACGACGAAGTATTGAGCGAAATCATATGAGGTTCAAGCTCAACACCGTCATGCACCACAGTAGCTTTACGAATTGTATTTTGAAGCTCACGAATATTGCCGGGCCAATGATAGTTTAACATCATATCTTGCGTCTCAGGCGAGATAGACTTGAACTGCTTCCCTTCTTCAGCCGCGTAAGTTTTCAGAAAACTCTCACCTAATAAAATTACATCCTTCCCGCGATGCGAGAGTGGAGGAAGTTCTATGGATAGGACATCAAGACGGTAGAACAAATCTTCGCGGAAACGTTTCTCAGCAACTTCGACCATAGGGTTGCGGTTAGTCGCGCAAACGATCCGCACATCTACATCTTCGGACCAGTCACTGCCAACTCTTTTTATTTGACCCGTTTGTAAGAAACGCAGAAGCTTCGCTTGTAGACCAATGTCCATTTCACAAATTTCATCGAGGAACAGTGTTCCGCCATTCGCTTGACTAGCTGCACCTTTCCTAGCTTCTTGCGCTCCGGTGAAGGCCCCCTTTACGTGGCCAAATATTTCGGATTCGATTAGATTTTCTGGAAGAGCGGCACAGTTTATTGCGATAAATGGGCCATCCCTGCGCTGTCCCACTTTGTGGATAGCTTGCGCCGTGACTTCTTTTCCTGTTCCAGACTCACCGGTGATGAAAACCGCGGCGTTAGAATTGGCAACATTTTCGATCATTTTATAAACGGCTAGCATTGGAGCCGACTCTCCGACAAAGTCAGGAATGGCCGTTGTGCTCAAACCTTTTTTCAGCACTTTGACAGTTGTTGTCAGCTCGGTTCGTTCCAAAGCATTTTTAACAGTCGTCAATAATTTTTCAGTCGGGAAAGGCTTGATAAGAAAATCATAGGCACCTGCGCGCATGGCGTCTACCGCCGTATTCACGGACCCGTTCGCCGTAATAACAATAAAGGTAATATTATGATTAGTTCCGTCCATCTCCTCGATAATATCTAGACCGTTCATGTCTGGGAGCTGCAAATCAAGCAGTACTGTCGTAACATTACCTTTGCGGAGTTCTATCAGTGCATGACTACCTGATTGGCATATTTCAGAGCTAATCCCGGCTTTTTTCAGATGCTGTTGATACATTATCGCCATGGATAATGTATCTTCAATAATCAACACATCTGGTGTTGTGTCCGCTCCAGCCATTTTATCACCTATGCCGCCTCCCCATTACTTTTGAAAAGGTCGTCCAATTTCAACAAAGCAACATCGGCTATTTTTATAGCTCTCGTTCCGTGTTTCACCATTTCAGCTATGG
Source organism: uncultured Bacteroidales bacterium (assembly GCA_937981455.1). Lineage (GTDB taxonomy): Bacteria > Bacteroidota > Bacteroidia > Bacteroidales > TTA-H9 > UBA2030. The sequence goes on from CALJNV010000211.1 coordinate 12,901, forward strand.
TATCATCAGAACAATGAGAATTCGTTAACGCAGCCGCTTCGGACAATGCATTCAGCCCGTAAAGACCCGCAAGTCCCTTAAGCGTATGACTGGCTCGCTGTGTCAACTCAATGTCTTGACTAGATACTGCGTCGCGAAGGGCAAGCGTTACTTCACTTAGATCGATCTCAAACTGCGCTCTAATCTCCACCAGATCATCTGCGTCAAGGCCATCTATAAGCCCCCCAGACATTTTCATTTCTAATGGTTCTAAGTCAAACTCGACATTATCCTGATACTTAAGTCCTTCTTCATATGAAGTGCACTCATCACCAATGGCCCGTATAAGATCTTTTGAATTAAAAGGTTTAAGAATTACGCGGTCCACACCATAAGCTTTTAGTTCGTCCGCTTCGTGAATATCCCCCATCGCCGTTAGGGCAATAACTGGAATCTTGGCGTTTGTCGTACCCCCAGCACGTAAGGTTTCGACCAGCTCTTTACCGCCCATTTCGGGCATAAAGACATCGGTCAAAAGCAGGTCAAAACCAGATGTCTTCAGACATGAAAGTGCTTCCACACCATTTGTAGAGACTGTCAAATCTACTCCGTACTTCTCTAAGATTCGACTGACCACCATACGATTAGTTGCATTGTCTTCCGCCAGTAAAATGCGCTTACCCTTTATGGTATTAACCGGTAATCTGTTATCTGTAGGAGCTATGACTTTATCAGTTTGCATTAATGGTATATTGACCCAAAATGTAGCCCCGTCACCCAATTCACTATCAACGCCTATAGTTCCCCCCATCATCTTGGTCAGTATTTTACAAATTGTAAGACCAAGTCCCGCTCCCTCAGTGGCCCGTGTATCAACGTCTTCAACCATGTAGAATTCATCAAAGAGATGCGATTGTTCTTCTTCACTGATACCGCGCCCATTATCCTTGACCTTGCAAACCAGATTGTGGGTACTATCTTCCCCTTTTTGGGTTTCAATAATTAATTCAACTGTGTCGTCTCTGGTGTACTTGATGGCGTTACTTACAAAGTTCATCAATATCTGACGAATTCGGCCTGGGTCACCAGATAGATGAACATTATCCGCGCCTTCGCCGACAATTTTCAGTACAATATTTCTATCTTTTGCCTGCATAGCAAATAACCGATACACATCATCAAACACACTTGGAGCATGGAAAGGTTCGTTTATAATTTTAACTGAACCAGAGGAAATTCGCGCATAATCAAGTACGTCATTGATGATACGCAAAAGGGATTGAGATGTTTTTTCTGCTGTTTGTATAAGTTGCTTTTGATCTCCAGATAGTTTGGTGTCACCAAGAATATCCAATATTCCCAGAACTGCGTTAAACGGCGTACGAATCTCATGACTCATAGCAGAAATAAACTGCGTTTTTGCCCTATTCGCCAATTCAGCTGCATCCTTGGCGTCTCTTAGTGCCTGCTCAGCGGCCTTCGCTTCAGAAATATCTCGAATATAGGCGATGAAGATATCCCCAGACGAACTCCGGCTCCGCGAAATAGCTAGCTCCGACATGAACTCTTCACCGTTAGCCCTCAACGCTTCAATTTCAATTCTTTGCCCTAAAATATTGGCATTTCCTGTTTCTCGCATGCGCTGCATACCATTATTATGGGCGTCTCGGTATCGCTCCGGAACGATCAGGTCGGCCATTTTCTTGCCGAGAATATCAACTTTTTTATACCCAAATACTCTTTCAGCAGACTCGCTGAATTCTACAATCGTTCCATTAGCATCAATTATGATAATACCATCCAATGAGGCCGACACGGTTGCTTCCAACTGCTCAGCTTGCAACTTGGCTTCTTCTTTAGCGAACGTGGCCCTGTTTTCCCATTTCAGGGTAAATCTACGAAGCCCATAACCGACGAAGAACGCTGGAACAACAGATGCTATAATTGTGAGAACGCTATTCATGCCATCATACCTTTTGATGAATAGTGACACAGTAAAATTAAAGTTCGGTTATGACGGGAATTAGATCATCTTCAGATATTTCTAGTCAATAAACCACTCATCAATTGATTTCGCACAACGCAAAACAACGTTTCGCATTTTGCAAATCTGTTTCTAAATTTGAAATGCTATAGATGTTTATCTCGTTGTTTTTATTGATATTTATTATGGCACATCCTTTGCGATGTGTTTTCTTCAAATGTCATGATGGAGAAAGCCGTGCAATCTATATGTTTAAAAAAGACGGATGTACATTTGGGTGAAATTCCCAAACAAGACATAATCAAAAGGGAGATTACTGAATTAGAACGCAAGATTATACGTTATAAGAGCGCTTGTCTAAGCTGTTTTAGTCGCCCAATTGACCGGGAAAACCTTATTAATGCGCAGGCCGAATTATATGCCTTAGACCGTCAGTTGGCCTCATTATGAGCGCCCTATTAAAGAAATTAGAAACCGATGAACTTTCAGAATTTTCTTTCCAATCCAATCGTCTCATAAATTGGTGCAAATATGATGCTCTCCCTCTCTGGAAGGAATATGGCGTTGATAAATCCGGTGGTTTTTACGAAACCCTAAATTATGATGGTTCAGCGGACTTAACGGTTAAACGTCGTGTGCGCGTTCAGGCCCGACAATCTTATGTGTATGCCTTAGCGATGAGAAATGGTTGGTACGAACCCTCTAGGCAAATTATGGATCACGGCTGGGAGTTTTTAAAACAAAAAGGTCTGGCGGGCGGAGAACACATCTCAGAAAAGGATTTCACTGGCTGCGCTCATTTACTTAGTCCCGATGGGTCATTATACGACGGAATGAGAGACACATATGCGCAAGCGTTCTTATTGCTTGCAAGCGCATGGAGGTTTCGTGCGACACAAGATCCAGATGCCCTCCTAACTTTATATTCTACCACTTTATTCCTAACTATTTATTTCAAATCAAACCATGGTGGGTGGGTTGAAAACTGCAAAAATAGTTTACCGCGGCGACAAAATCCCCACATGCATCTTTTCGAAGCATTCATGACTGCATACGAAGTTACGAAGGACGATATGTTTTTGAGATTGACGGATGAAATCTTTTCCCTTTTCAAAACACATTTCTTTGACGTAAAAAATAAATGCGTCTTTGAGTACTTTGATGAATATTGGCGCCCAACCGAGCGAGAAATCGCCCGTATAGAACCGGGCCATTTGATGGAATGGTGTTGGCTTTTAGAATGGTATGGACGGCTAAGAAATCGACAGGTGAAGCAATATGTAGATTCACTTTTCGACACAGCGATAAAGAATGGCTTAAACTCTAATACGGGATTTCTAATTAACGAGTACAGACTCGATGGATCTATTTCCAATGTCTCCAGCAGGTTGTGGCCGCAAACCGAATTTATAAAAGCCTGCATAGCGAGATATCGGCTTGGCCATACTAACGCCCTTGCTCAGGCTACTACAGTTATTAGGAAGCTTTTCAATTATTACCTGAACACGCCTCTCCCAGGAGGGTGGCACGATAGCCTTGATGACAAAGGAAACGTAAATTCAGCTCAAATGCCTACAAGTACATTTTATCACCTAGCCTGTGCAATCAATGAACTTGAAAAACTCAATTGAGGGCTCCTAATTTGAGAGGTTTCCATACACGGCAAGATAAAAGGGGGTGGTGTCACCCCTATGCTAACACATTGTCTGCACATCGGTTTTTGCAACTCTACCTAAAAAGGTGCCTGAGTTACCGTTTTGGCGAGTTAAGCAGCCCTGCTTGCAAATATCGGGGGTGTCACCTTTTAGAAGCCTTTAATTGACTGCAAAAGTCCGCAATTAATTGCTATGAAATTACGGCAGAGCCCCTGCCTAACAAACCGCTCACTTCTTGCCTAACAAACGACTTGCGCAGCGCTCTAAATCATTGTAATCTTTACATATTCAAGACGATGTGCTGCCTGTGTTGGGGGCGAAGCGGACATAGAAAAGAGTGATTCAATCCCACTTTCAGTTCATATTTGTTTATCGGTATTTTTGTGACTTCTGTAAGCAATCGTCGTAAAGACCAATCCTATCAGCCACAGTCCAGGGCCTATAATTGAAGCTGGTGGTTCAAGTCCGCCGTGCCAAACAGGAAAGAGGAGAAAACCGATATCCTCAGCGGAGATGATGAAGGCGGATAGCCAGTAAGCTGTTTTATCATTCTTCAAGTTAAACCAAGATAGGAAAAGGCCTAGTATGCCAAGATATAATAAAGTCCAATGCCCTTGTGCGAGGCGACCTGCAGCGTCAGATAAATTTCCATCTGCCGCGCGGTCTGAAAGCCGTGTGATGCCCAATACAATATGAAGCACTGACCATAAGGCGTAAGCGATAGCGCCGACCTTCGCAGCCCACATTATTCTACCCTCAACTGTGATGCATTCATTTCGGCGGCGTAAAGTTCCGGAAGAAATTCTGCTAGATATCCCATTTCTTCGGTCGCATGGTTCATTAGGTCGACCGCCCCTGATCTTTGAACCCCTAGAAGACATGCGAGATAAGTGTTTCCTAACACACCAACAATAGATTCAACTTCCTCGTTTCCGTCACGCTTTGCGACCATACCCAGCCAAAACCGGCTTAGAATTTCAGCCCCATCATCTGTACTTCGTACAATATGACACATCTTTCCGCCATATAATGGCTCTTCTAAAAGGCCGGCT
>CALJNV010000212.1 GCA_937981455.1 uncultured Bacteroidales bacterium
AAGGTTGGCAGAGTGGTACATTCTTACCCCAGGTGGCCACCGAAACAGGATGGACGCTTGAGGAATTTCTTGGGCATTGCAGCCGCGACAAAGCTGGATTGGGTTGGGAGGGCTGGAAAGATGCAGATATTTTCGTTTATGAAGCTCTGGTTTTGGGTGAAAAGGAATTGAGTGAGTGAACCGCTCCTGCTGGGAACTTTTTAACTCAACTAAGTCTGCCGCATATCAAACGGTAATTGCAATATATACACATATCTTTTTGATGAGTCTGTTCAAAAGGAACCTCAGGACTCATGATCGAAGATAAAATATCACTTAAGATTTTTTCAACGAAATCCATAAAATTTGAAGCCCCTTCAAAGCAAGCTATTTCTATTCTTTGATTGCTGATTTTTAGCGGAATGATACCCACCTCAACGTTTTGTTCGGGATTATTTGATTGGTAAAGCCATTTGTATATCATTAGTTGAAAAACCTTTTCCCATTTTCTGTCCTTTAAGGTATTTATATCATCGAGTTGCAGTCGTAAATGGCTTGCATTCACATTGCCAGTTTTGTAGTCAAGTATTCGGGTTTTTCCATTAAATTTTTCAAGCCTATCGAAAATACCCTGAATATTAATGTCTTGCCAGGGCTCAATAAGGATGTTAAATGGTTTGATGGTGCAGGAGTATTTCTTTTCTAAGGCAAGTATCTCGATGGTAGCTTTACTGGTTTCAAGAATTTCCATCTCTGTTTTGAGAAATCTTTTAACGAATTGTACGGCAGCATTTTTAATCAAGCGCAGGTGGCCCGAGGCTAAGTCTGCGCCTGGGGCTGATTGCTGGAAGGCCAGATCCACCAAATTTTCGATGCCGCTAAGATCATAGTTTTCAGGGGTTAGATAACATGGGGGGGGCGGATAAAACAATTTCAGTGCCCCATGAATTACCTGACCGAAAATCATGGGTGCCGATTTTAATGGGTCAGTCTGGCTTGTCCGCAATTGCAAAACATAATCCAGATAAAATTTGTAGGGGCAAAGATTGTAAGTCCATAAAGCAGAGGCTGAGAATCCTCCATTACGATTCATCTCATGAATTTGCTCGAGAACATCGGGAGTTTTGGTGAAAATTTTAGGTTGTTCGCTGAGTAATGTTAAAGCCAATGTGGGATTCTGTGTCTGAATAACTGTATTAGCATGCTTTTCAGAAAATTCATAATTGATTTGCTGAACAAACCTCGAAACTTCACCGGTTTTACCCAAATCGCCTGCCTGATTATTATAAAAAACAACTGCCTCACTGCATCGCTGCAACAAGCGGTAGAAATGATAGGCCATGATTGCATTTTTATGATTGACTACAGGCAATCCAATAGATGGTTCGATCCTTACGTCGTAGGGTATAAACGAAGCTGTACGGCCCGAACCTGGCAAAATATCATCACTGGCTGATAGGAAAATAACAGTTTCGAAGTCGAGTGCACGGGTTTCGAGCATACCCATCACCTGCAATCCTTCAAGGGGTTCCCCGCTGAAAGGGATACGTGTGGAGTTGTGGAGCCACTGAATTAGTTTTTCCAAGGTTGATATCTGAATGTCGTTGGGAAGGACGCTTAGCCTCTGCTCTATGCTCTCAGCAAGAAGACTAAGTGCATAAAGGAATTCGTCTTGAATTGGGTTTTGTAGCGTATCTCTGAGCCATGCAATGAGTTTATGTAATTGATTAAGAATAAGTCGTGACGTGAAAGAGGGTGTACCTTCGGAGATATAGAACCAATCTCCCAGGCTGCTATTTTTCAGTAGTGCATCTGAAAATTTTCTATAGCTGATCCTGACCCTACCGGCAAACAACCACTCTCTGAGCTGATTTTCGAGATAAAGACCTTCAGATGCCAATCTACTACGAATCCAAGGATGCATAAGCAATTCCAGGAGACTATTCAGGTGAAGCACCGCAGGACTTGATTCCTGAAAAAATTTAAAAAACGAATGCATGAGGGAAGATGCAGGGGTGTTGGATAAAGGAAGTCCCATGGTAACGTTCACCATGCCTAACTCGGCTGGAAGTCCTTGCAATACTGGGATGAGTAAGCTTTCATCGGCCAGCACGATGGCTGTGCGCTCAAGCCATTGTGTGCCTTCCTGTGCGATTCGATTTGAAATGTATTGATGTAAAAATCTTACCTGGCTTACATTGCCAGAAATTCCCAAAATATTAATCGTGCGTTTTTTTTCTATTAAATCATTTCCAATGTATTGGTCATTCTCTATGTCGATGAGTTCACGCAGAAATAGACCTGCCTCCTGGGCTTTGTCTTCAAAATAGTATCGATCTGCATCGTAGCGCAGAATAGCTTTCCCTTCTTTTTTGAAATACTCGATAATTTTTCGCTCGGCGGGCGTTAGGGCATTGAGGCCTGCAAAAATGATTTTTTCATACTTTTCAGTCAGAGGTATGTTGGGTAAATGTGTGGCCAACCAGCGGGCTGCACCACCTTGTGTTGCCAGGCCAGCCATTGTCATCTCTTGAGTCCAGCCTTGATACAATTCGGCCAATGAACTATAAAAGTCAAGATATATACGTTGAAATTTGCTTATTTCTGCACCAGTGTTTCGTCCCCAAATTTCATAGGCCTTTATATTTTCTAAAGTTTTAAATAATGCATCCGGGTCAATCAAGTAGGCATCTACCTCATTGAAGTCGTTGATTACAATCTGTCCCCAATCAAGTATTTCATCAAATGATCTATCAGAAAGATTCTTGACTTTGCGGGTGGCGTGCCAGAGAGCCATAATATCTTCCAGGGGTTCAGGTTTTTGGAAAGGTGTTTGAGCGTAAATGAAATCCTCGAACGAATAAATTTTGGGCATGATGAGAGGGCCCTGTACTCGCTGTTGAATCTCTTTTTTCAGGAAAAGACAGGCTCTTCTGCTGGGAAGAACTATACAATACTTATAAGGGAAGTCATGGGCCAATGTGCAAAACTCTTCGGCGATAAGTCCAAGAAAGGTTTTCATAATGCATGAAGTGGGCTGGCTCAAACACCAAACATTTCATCAAATTTTTTAAAATCTTCGGGTTTGCCCAAATCAATCCAAAAAGTACCGCTATGGTCAAAACCTTTTACCGGAAGGCTGATGCAGGCTTTTAGGTAAACGTCCCAGATACTGAAAACATCATTTGAAGGAAAGTAATGCACCAATTCTGGATTGGCTATGTGTATACCACTGAAAGCCATTTCAATAGGATTGTTAATTTTCCTTCGAATATCTTCTTTGCCCTCAAAATTGTTTCGCAAACCACAAAGCAAGAACTGTTCATCGAATAGAAGATACCGGTTTGATTTGCGCTTACTAATGGCCAGTGTGGCAATGGCTCCCGATGCTTTATGGGCTTTAAGCATCTCTCGCAGGTTTAAAGCCGTAGCAACGTCAACATTGTAAACCATAACAGGCTGATTTTCAAACATAGGCCAGGCTTTTTTAAGTGCTCCCCCAGTGTCTAGCAGGCCATCGCTTTCATCACTGATTCTTATCTTAATACCTTCCCATTTTCTTGAGTTGATGAAATCTATGATTTGTTCAGCCATGTGATGGACATTTACAATAATATCTGTAAATCCCTCACCTTTCAATTTGATGATGGCTCTCTCTAGCAGTGTTTGTCTGCCAACCTCCAGAAGTGCTTTAGGCCGATGATCCGTTAAAGGTTTCAGTCGGGTACCTTTACCTGCAGCCAAAATCAATGCTTTCATAAAGAGGGAATGGTGTCTTTGTTTATGCTTCAAAATTCCGAAAATTATTCATGATTTATTCATTTTTTTGGGGTTTGCATAATT
>CALJNV010000213.1 GCA_937981455.1 uncultured Bacteroidales bacterium
GGAAGAAGTAGCCCGCTACGGAATGAATCGCGAATGCGGCCTATTGGTAAATAGCTCCAGAGGTATCATTTTTGCCTCTCAGGATAAACATTTTGCAGAAGCAGCCGCTAATGAAGCTTTGAAAATGCAACAACAAATGGCACAACTTCTCTCTACCCTTTAATACGCACCTCCTTTCACCACATCATCCACCGGTCCATTAAAAAAATCTATAAATGGCTTCATTGCTCTAAAAATATCTATGGAATAGTCGATCAAGCGGGCTGTACCTGCCAGAGTCTCATCGTAGGGTGAAGCTACTACAAAATGTTTATGTTTTAAAAACTCTATTCCTTCAAAATTAGAAGGAAAACCTCGCGGAGGACGACTCAACTTCCCCATTTCAGATAATCCCCCAAAATACTTTGCAAAATCTGATTCTTTAAGTATAGCCTTAAAAACCGGATAGTTGTAAAATATCTCCATGCGAGCACTTTTTAGAATTTGCTTTTCGGGTGCGTATAATCCGCCACCCACGAAGCAATTGCCTGGCTCTATGTGCAAATAATAGCCAGCATAAGGGCTTTTCTTGCCTCCCTTAACTACATAAACACCCGTAAAAGTTTTGTAAGGCGATTTATCGGCTTTAAATCGTATATCGCGATGGATACGATACAAACAATCAGAGGGTCGAAGATCTCCTATTTCTTTATCAAAATGAGTGATGCCCTCAATGAGCCCTGCCGCGAGATAAATCAGATAATTCTTAATTTTTTCATACTCCGACTTATGTGACTGAAACCAATCCCTATTATTGTTTTGGGCTAGGACACTGAAAAAGGATAAAATTTCAGGGTATTCTGACATAGGTTTTTAAATAATCATGCACATGCAAAAGTAACCATGGAATAACTTAGTATACTGCAAAAGCCCTTTGAAATGAGCTAAAAATACTATATATTAGCTACAAATAAATAAAATGAAGAGAGTTATATTTTTTCTGTTTTTGATGGGGATTTTCTTTCAGGTGACGTCTCAGAATTGGGTTGGATACAGAAGCCCAAGGTCTGCGGGTATGGCTCATAGCGGAATGATGGAAAATAATATATGGTCAGCATTCAGCAATCCGGCAGGTCTGGCTCAAATCAAAACCACAATTGTAGGTGCGGGGGTTAATAATCGCTTTTTAATGAAAGAATTTTCTAACAAAGCATTGGCCATTTCCTCCGAAGTACCTGGCGGTGTGATGGCTGTTGCAGGTTCTTATTTTGGAGATGCCTCCTATAGCGAACAGCGTTACAACTTAGCCTTTGCCAAACAATTAAATAGGAATTTTTGGACAGGAATTTCCCTCGATTATTGCCGCTTGACGCAAGGAGGTGGCTATGGAAGTGCTGGGGCTTTTACGTTCTCTGCAGGTTTGCTGACCCGCCTCAACGATCAAATATTTTTTGGAGCTTATGCTTTTAATCCCTTAAAAATGAAAGCAGGCGGACAGGTACAAGCCGTGATTCCAACATGGATGAGATTAGGACTAGCCTATATATTTTCGCAAGAGCTTAAACTCGAGACTGAATTAGAAAAAGCCAACAATCAGACAGCCACTCTAAGTCTGGGGGCTGAATATATTATTCGGCAAAACATTTTCTTTCGTGTTGGCGTCAACACCCTCCCCGGTTCCTGGTCATTTGGAGTTGGACTGCGCCTGGCAAGGTTACGGTTTGATATGGCCACCGAAATTCATCCTACATTAGGTCTTTGTCCTAACGCAGGTATTCTGTACGAACTGAAGACCAACGAATAATGAAAAGCGCCATCATCAGGTTTCTTTGGTTGTTATTCCCATGTGTTCCACTTCTGCTCCAAGCGCAGATACCCGACACCCTGAGCCCTGATTTGCAAAATCAAATCGAGCGCCTGACAGAAGACAAAGAAACAGAATTCGACTTCAGCGAATTTGTCGAAGAGTGGGAACAACTTGCTCGATCGCCGGTTAACCTCAACACGCGCGAACCAGAAGAACTTCGACGTTTGTTTTTTCTTAACGAAAAACAAATTAGAAGCATTCTAAAACATACAGCAAATTATGGTGATTTTCAAAGCATCTACGAGCTAAGAGTTGTTGAAGGGCTTGATAGCACAGTCATTAAACAAATGCTTCCTTTTGTGGTTTTGAAGACAGAACCCGCGGATTCATTTTCCTGGCAGGAATCAATCTCCAAGGGTAAACACCATCTTTTACTTCGTCAGCAAAGAGTGCTTGAAGTCCAGGAAGGTTACAAAACACCCACCGACTCGCTGTTGCAGGCCCATCCCAATTCATTTTACAAAGGAAGCCCCGACCGATGGCTTTTGAAGTACACTTTTGATTATCGGGGTCGGTTGCGTTGGGGTATAATAGGAGAAAAAGACCCGGGAGAAGAATTTTTTAAAGGCTCCCAACCTTATGGATTCGACTTTTATTCCGCCCATTTTTTCTATTCCGGGAAAGGGCGGCTGCGCCGTATTGCCTTGGGTGATTTTCATGCCTCTTTTGGGCAGGGACTGGTAATGTGGAGTGGAATTATGTTTGGAAAAGCATCGATGATGGAGGGGAATTCCACAGAAGCCCGCGGATTGAGACCCAGCTCTTCGGCCAATGAATTTTCTTATCTGCGAGGTGGCGGCATCACACTGGTATTCAATTATTTAAATATATCAGCCTTTGCGGCACGAAATGCCCTGGACGGTTCCATTGTAAACCCCGACTCTCTCTCTGAATACATTAAAGGACTTCGGACCACAGGTCTGCATCGAACAGAAGCAGAAATTGCAGCTAAAAACAGTGTATACCTGAACACAATAGGCGGAAACCTTGATTATACAGGAGATATCTTTAAAGCAGGACTGACGTTGGTGTCAGCCATTTTTGATAGAGATTTTCAGCACCTTTCCGAACTCTACCGCCTTTTTCAACAACCTCAAAAAAAGCAATTCACCTCAGGTGCCCATTTTTCGATTTACCTTCGCAATATAGTATTAAAAGGTGAACTGGCCCGCGACACAAAAGGTCATTTTGCGGGCATTTTGAGCTCCACTTTTCAACTCGACCCCCGCTTCAGTCTACGCCTGATTTATCGTAATTATGATAAGGCTTTTCAAAATTTTTTCAGCAATGCTTTTAGCGAAAACACCGGTGTATATAACGAAGAGGGGGTTTATCTTGGCTTCAAGGCAGCCATTTCAAAAAAAATGGAACTACTCGGTTATGCCGATTATTTCTGTTTTCCCTGGTTTCGCTATAGAGTTGATGCCCCTTCCAAAGGCAGGGAGTATCTGCTGCGAGCCGATGTTCATCTTTCGCCTTCTTCTCTCATATATTTGCGTTACCGCTTTAAGCAAAAAGACATCAATTCTGCCGACCCTCCACGCCCGGTTAATGTCGTGAACCCACAGTATTTCCATAACTTTCGTTTTCATGCCGACTACCGGCCGTTTCATGCTCTTTCTCTCTCCTCAAGGGCAGAAATACTTTTAAATCATCCAGCATCCGGGCAAAAGCAGCGGCAAGGATTTCTTGTATATCAAGAACTTGCCTGGACACCTCCTGCAACACCCATTACCCTGGCCGCTCGTTATGCTCTTTTCGACACCGATACTTACGAGGAGAGAATCTACGCTTATGAACGCGACTTGCGTTTCAGTTTTAGCATACCCGCTTATTATTACAACGGGCAAAGATTCTATTTTTTGATAAAATACTCACCCAAACCCTGGACCGATTTATGGATCAGATATTCAGCTACTTATTATTCAAACACCATAACGGTCGGTTCTGGACCTGATGCAAGCCAAGGAAATTCCCGCTCCGAAATCAAGGCACAACTTTTGCTCAAATTCTAAACTTTGCTCTCCGAAAATAAAACCGCAGCTCTTTCGTTTAAACCTGTGGATAGCAGGATACCGAAAAACTGAACTTAAAATGATGGATAAAATTCGCATACTCTGGGCAGATGATGAGATTGACATGCTGAAGGCCCATGTTATATTTCTTGAACAAAAAGGTTACCAAGTGGTAGCAACCAACAATGGTAACGAGGCGTTGGAACTGCTTCGCAACGAACCTTTCGATATAATATTTCTTGATGAAAACATGCCGGGCCTCACCGGCCTTGAAACCCTGGCAGAGATCAAAAACCTGAAACCGGCCATACCTGTGGTGATGATCACCAAAAGCGAAGAAGAAAGCATAATGGAAGATGCCATTGGCGGCAACATATCCGATTACCTGATCAAACCTGTAAAACCCAATCAAATCTTGCTGACTTTGAAAAAGAACCTCGAGCAACGTGAGTTGGTAAGCCAGAAGACCACCTTAGCCTATCAACAAGCATTCAGAGAAATAGGTATGGAAATAAGTACATCCCTCGATTATCACGGGTGGATGGAACTGTACAGGAGGATAGTAAATTGGGAATTACGACTTCAGCAAACCCGTGAAGAGGGCATGCTAGAAGTTGTGCGAATGCAAAAAGAAGAAGCCAATAATGTCTTCGCTCGGTATTATGAAGACAATTACCTTCTGTGGCTCAAAGGTAAAACATCAGAAAAGCCCGTACTGTCGCACACGCTGCTCAAAGAAAAGCTTTTTCCCCTGCTCGAAAAAGAACCCCAGCTTTTCCTCATCGTTATCGATAACCTTCGATTTGACCAATGGAAAACCATTCAAGTAGTGATAGAAGAACTTTTCAGAGTTGAAAAAGAAGAAATGTATTTGAGCATTCTACCTACCACTACACAGTTTGCGCGTAATGCTCTCTTTGCCGGATTGATGCCTTCGGAGATAGAAAAAAAATACCCCAATTGGTGGATCAATGAATGGGATGAGGGCACCAAAAACCAATACGAAGAGCACCTCTTTGGGGAGCTGTTAAAACGTTTTGGAAAAAATATTCGATTTTCATTCAATAAGATCCTTAATTTAAATGTAGGGAACCGTTTATTGGATCATCTGCCCAACTTGTTGATAAACCCATTGAATGTGATTGTTTACAATTTTGTAGACACGCTTTCGCATGCTCGTACCGACATGGAAATCATCAGAGAATTGGCCAACGACGAAGCCGCCTATCGTTCGCTTACCCTTTCCTGGTTCGAACATTCTCCGCTAAAAGACATCTTGCGCTTTTTGGCCGAAAAGCGAGTGGCTGTGGTTATTACTACCGATCATGGAAGCATCAGAGTAAACAATGCGGTTAAAGTCATAGGTGATAGAGAAACCAACGTTAATCTTAGATTTAAGGCAGGTAAAAATTTAAATTTCAATAAAAAAGAATGTTATCATATTAAAAACCCTGAAGAAATATTCTTGCCTAGGCAAAATGTTACTACTTCTTACATCTTTACCCGTGGTAATGATTTCTTTGCTTACCCCAACAATTTTAACTATTATTCAAACTTTTACCGAAACACCTTTCAGCACGGAGGCATTTCGCTCGAAGAGATTTTAGTGCCTTTTATTTTTTTGAAAGCCAAATAAAAGTCAAAATAGCCCTTTCCTTGGGTATTGCCTGAGAAAGCAAAAGAAGTTCTACGGCTAAAAATTCGAACTTAAACATAAGTCTCCTCCTTTGTTTGATTCAATTATCATTAGTTAGCTCGAGGCCTAAAGCTCACTTTTACCTTTTTATTCATGATGTAAATTAAAAATTAACTTTGCCCATCCAAGTTAATTAATCCCATGAAAAGATTTACAATTACAGCATTGTATGTCCTGGTAGTACAAACCTTCATTTTTGCTCAGGACAGCCCTGTTTATCCTGTCATTATCGGAGAAGGAAGATTTTTAGGAGTCTCTCAGCCTTTGCGAGAACTTCCAGTAATATCAGAAGCTGATTGGACGGGTATGAAAAATCGGGCAGAGTACAAAAGACTCAATTTTACGTTGCAAAAAAGGGTATATCCATTTGCATCTACAGCATTGCCTCAAGGCCCTGACCCTGTTTGGCAAAGCCAGATGGGATACACTGAAAATTCCACAGAGCTTATTCAAAGTTTTGATGGCCAGACCTCACCTTATTACCCCCCGGATTGCAATGGCACAGCAGGGCCCTCGCACTATGTGCAAACCATAAACACCACCTTCGCCGTTTATAATAAAAATGGCACCCTCGTAGCAGGGCCTACCAACATCAATACTCTGTTTACTGGATTGCCGGGGGCTACATACAACGACGGAGATCCTATAGTACTGTATGATGAGCAAGCCAATCGCTGGTTCATTGCGGAATTCTCGGTTAGTGGATCAAATGATTACATGCTCATTGCAATTTCTACCACCAATGATCCCACAGGTACATGGTATAAATACAGCTTTGATGTGGCTGACATGCCCGATTACCCCAAATTTGGCATCTGGCAGGATGGGTATTACATGGGGACAAACAATCCCTCTGGCGCTGATATATACGTTTTTGAGCGCTCAGTAATGCTGGCAGGAGGCTCCAACCCCAAAATGGTGGGCTTTGATAATCCTTGGCGCCCCACCACCATTGACGGTTTTGTTTGTGTGCCTCCTGCCGATAACGATGGCACTGTCGCCCCGCCAGGAACCCCTGGTTTATTTATCGCTTTCAACGACGATGCTATAGGCGGTGGCAGCGACCAATTATGGATTTATGAGTTATCTGTCAACTGGAATAATACTTCTGCTTCTACATTCGTCAGAACCCAACAAATCAATGTAGCTCCCTTCGACTCCAATTTTGGAAATACCTGGAACAATATCACCCAGCAAGGCACAACACAAAAAGTTGATGCCATACCTCAAGTTATAATGAATGTACCCCAGTATCGCAACTTTGGCAGTTATCAGACATTGGTGGCTTGCCACACGGTAGATGTAGACGGCACCGACCATGCGGGAATTAGATGGTATGAACTGCGCAAAACGGGTTCAACATGGAGCCTCAGGCAACAAGCTACATATGCCCCTGACAATCATAATCGATGGATGGGGAGCATTGCCATGAATGCGGCTGGAGAAATTGCGCTTGGCTACAGCATCAGTAGCAGTACGCTTTACCCCGGCATTCGGTATACCGGCCAAACGCAAGGCAGTTATGCTTCCGGTAATAGCACTATGGATGTACCTGAAGTAACCATACATACAGGGCAATATTCCCAAACTGGCAGCAATCGTTGGGGCGATTATTCCCTACTGTGTGTAGACCCAGCTGATGATGAAACGTTTTGGTTTACAACACAATACATTGGATCAGGCGGCAGTCGCAAAACAAAAATTGCCTCATTTCAAATAGGGCCTGTAGCTCCTACTGCAAGCTTCATCGCCAGCACAACCACCCCATGCTTAGGACAAACAGTTACATTCACTGACCAAAGCACCGGCGGCCCCACTTCCTGGCAATGGGCGTTCACACCCAATACGGTAACTTTTGTAAATGGTACCAATGCCTCATCGCAAAACCCACAAGTTCAATTCAATGAATATGGTGTTTATACAGTAGCTCTTACAGCAACCAACAATGTTGGAAGCAACACCAATACACAAAATAACTTTATTCAAGTAAATACAGCTAATGCTGACTTTACTGCAACGCCTACCACCGTGGTGATAGGCTATAGTACAACTTTTACCGATGCCTCCACTTGCTCGGTTAATTCATGGGATTGGAACTTCGGAAGCGGTGCTTCTCCTGCTACTGCTACAACTCAAGGACCCCATACAGTTACTTATTCCACCACCGGCCAAAAAACCATCAGCCTCACGGTTAATGGAAATATTAATAAAACAAAAACGAATTATATCAATGTGATTTCTGATAACATCAACATGCAAAACGGTACGATTTATACCTGTAGCGGTAACTTCTATGATCCAGGGGGTCCCTCGGCCAATTATGGCAATAACCAAGATTTTACTTTGACCTTTTATCCCGGTACAATAGGCAATAGTATCAAAATTACCTTTACCAGTTTCAACTTAGAAGCCAATGCCAATTGCAGCTATGATTATTTAAAAATTTACAACGGTCCTACAACGGCTTCGCCATTGTTGGGTACTTATTGCGGAACCAACAGCCCGGGGATTGTAACAGCCAACAATGCCGATGGGGCCCTTACATTTGTTTTTCATAGCGATGCTTCGGTTACGGCTTCAGGATGGGTGGCTACCATTGCCTGCGTAAGCAACGTTACGGTTCCCAATCCGTCCAACTTGATGGCATCGGCCGTAAGCCCAGAACAAATTAACCTCACTTGGGCACTTAACGCCAACAATGACAATGTACTTCTGGCCTGGTCGCCCACAGCTTCTTTTGGAAGCCCAGTGAACGGTTCTGTTTACACACCAGGAAGCAACCTGCCAGGTGGAGGCAGCGTATTGTATACAGGCCCCAACACTTCATTCAACCACACTGGCCTGACACCTGTTACCACCTATTACTACAAAGCCTTTTCATTTAATACCTCCAATATATACTCGACAGGAATCACTACCAATGCTACAACCCAAGCGGTGTCGCTCGCGGTAAATCCTTCTAACCAAAATGTAACTGCAGCAGCCGGTAACACCAGTTTTGACGTTATTAGCAATGGCTCTTGGTCGGCGAGTAGCAACCAATCCTGGTGTACGGTTACACCTGCGGGCAGTGGAAACGGAACCCTTGTGGCCACCTATACAGAAAACACGTTGATAACGCCACGCATCGCCACCTTGACCGTAACGGCTGCAGGTGCCCCCCCCGTATTGGTTACTGTAACCCAAGAAGGAGCTGCTCCTACTTTAACGGTAACACCCGCAAATTACAATGTATCTTCTTCATCAGGATTCGTAGACTTTACCCTAACATCCAACACAAGCTGGACAGCTGTAAGCAATGCCAGTTGGTGCGTTGTAAGTCCACCCTCGGGTAATGGAAATGGCATACTATCAGCTGTATATGAAGAGAATACTTCAGTGAATCAACGCATAGCCAGTATAACCGTTACAGCGGCTGGTGCGGCCCCTGTAGTGGTCACTGTAACTCAAGCTGGCGCTGGACCCTACCTTTTTGTAGAACCTTCCAACCAAAATGTTGCGTCTTCAGCCGGTTCAACTCAATTTAATGTTACCTCTAATACAACTTGGACGGCCGTGAGCAATCAAACCTGGTGTACGGTTACCCCGGCAGGAACAGGCAATGGTACGCTGATAGCCACATACACAGAAAACTTGAGTACCGCCCAAAGAATTGCTGAGATTACCGTAAGTGCCTCAGGTGTCAACCCGGTAGTAGTGACCCTGACCCAGTCAGGAGCGACTCCCACCCTAAGTGTTACACCAGATAACCAAAACGTTCCCCCTCAAGCCGGAAGTACCCCATTTAATGTAACCAGCAATACGAACTGGGATGCTGTTTGCAATGTTACCTGGTGTAGCATAAATCCTTCCAATGGATATGGAAATGCCACACTCACGGCCATGTTTGAGGAAAATACCTCAGTTGAAAACCGGGTGGCCTTTATCACGGTATCGGCTGTTGGTACCGTACCTGTTACAGTAACTGTTACCCAAAGTGGAGCAGCCCCCTATCTGAATATCACTCCTCAAAGCCAAACCGTTAATGCTCTTGCGGGTACAGCCTTCTTCGACATTACAAGCAATACCTCATGGACAGCCAATTCGGATGCTCCTTGGTGTACAGTAACCCCAACGGGTCTCGGGAATAGCACATTGCAAGCTGATTATGAAGACAATAACTCTGCTGAAACTCGCACAGCCCATATATCGGTTACCCCCACAGGGGGCGCTCCCCAAATGGCCCTGCTCATTCAATGGCCACTCAATGTTGGATTGCCTGATGAACAAGGAACCCTACAAATTTATCCCAATCCTTCTCGTGGCCGATTCACCATCTTAAATGCAGGAAATCGCACCTTTAGCATGAAACTCACCATTTTTGACCCTTTAGGAAAAACCATAAATTATTCTATCCTCGAGGGCAAAGACCATTATCTCATCGACCTGGGAAATCAGGCAGCGGGTGTTTATACAGCTAAAATAACCATCGAAAATCAAACATTTTATCGAAAATTGATTATTCGG
>CALJNV010000214.1 GCA_937981455.1 uncultured Bacteroidales bacterium
TCCCTTCGCTTTCCAATAACTGTTGCATCACGCGGGGCCCACCAAAATGGTGTTTGCCTGTAAGCTTACCCATACGATTTACAACGCGGTGAGCTGGGATTTCTTCCCAGGCATGGGAGTGGTTCATGGCCCATCCCACCATGCGAGCCGAAGAGCTTGTTCCCAAAAACCGGGCAATAGCTCCGTAAGAAGTTACTCGGCCAGGAGGAATTTTGCGTACCACATCGTAGACTCTGTCGAAAAATGTTTTATCAGAACCCATTGATTTTGAATTGTATATAGTGAATCTTTGCTCCTTGAGCCAACCATTGCATTTCATAAAAAGTTATAACCTCGGTAACAATTCCGCTATGGCCTGATGCATAGAGATCATCAGTGGCAAAGACTATCTGATGATTTTCTCGGGTTAAAATTTCGAGGGTGTAATCGTAAAAGGGTCGATTATCGGTTTTTAGGTGTATCAGGTGATTGGGTTGCAGAATTTTGCGATATACATCGATTAATTGTGGAGATGTCAGGCGTTTACGTTCAGCCGGCTTGTTGGGTTGGGGATCGGGAAATGGTATCCATAGTTCTTCTACCTCTCCCGGTGCGAAAATCATGGGTAGATTTTGGATGTGTGTACGAACAAACGCCGTGTTTTTGAGGCCTTCGTTTAGGGCTATACTGGCTCCTTTCCACATTCGTGCACCTTTAATGTCGATGCCTGCAAAATTACGGTGTGGGAATTTTCGGGCTTGGTGCACCGTGTATTCAGCTTTACCACATCCTAATTCAAGGGTAATAGGTGAAGGATTGATAAAGAAATCAGGATGCCATTTTCCCTTGAGGGGAAAACCTTGTAGCAATTCGCGATATTTGGGTTCAAAAAAATGTGAAAATGTTTGGCATTCAGCCCAATGAATACGCTTTTTCTTGGCCACCCCAGATGAGTTTTTTTTGTGGCAAAAATAAAGGCATTTCCTGGTGAAACAATACTTGGCGACGGGTTAAAGTTTACCAATCCAGATATCGGATGAATTAATTTTATTTAGTTCTTTTACAGCTTGTTCAGCTTCCGACCGCGTATCAAAACCGCCTAAACTTACTCGTGTTAGTCCTGCAGGGGTTGTGCCCGCCTCAAAAGCCGTTATGCCTTGGAGTTTAAGGTCTGCGATGAGTCGGTTGGCATTGGTCTTTTCCTTGAAACACCCTATAATGAGGTGATATTTTCCTTTGATATTATTATTTAACGTGGGGTTTGAATCCTTTATAGTGCTTAGGGGTTTTGTATCAATGGGATTTGAATTAATTTCTTGTAGGTTTGTTGTATTTTGTACATCTGGTTTATTATTAGAGGCTTGAGGTTTGGGGATATCCGTCTTGAAGACAATGACTGAGAGCGTTGTATCAGCAGTAGGTGTTTCGTTTTCTACAGGGAGAGGAGCAGGCCATTGGATACCAGCAAAGTAGCTTTCGCGTAATTTTTCATCGGCAGAAGGGAGGGTAGTTGATTTATTGTCAGGTATGGGTATGCCGCTAAAGGAGGAATAGCTTACCCAACCTTCTAAAACCCCGGTTTGATAAACGGAATACAGGGCTAGTAATATTATAGGTAGGAGCATGACCGTCCAACGAAGGGCTTCCAATGCATGCTTAGTTTTAATGCGTGATGAACGTTCTGGCTTGCGATCTTGCCTATGGAAAGGTTTTGCAGGATGCTTTAAGGGAATTGCACTAACCGGAGCAAGGCCAAATGCATCGTCAAGCAAATTGGTGTGCTTGTCGGACTCGAAGCGAAAATTCTTGTATTCGTCATATTTAAGAGTTCCTATGTTTTTTAAGTGTATTTCTTTGCCTGCATTGAGAGCTGCTAGGCATTCCCACGAAAAAGATTGCAATTTTTCTAAAGCCACGTTGTAAGGTATACCTGTTTTTTGAGCCAAAGCTTGCGCTAGCAATCCGTCATTGGTTCGCAAGGCAGGATTAAAACCAGTTTCTGCTGCCGGTGGCAATATTTTTCCATTTGCAGATTGTACATAAGCCGGTTTGTAGTGAGTAATAAAACCACCTAAACCGGGGATGATTACACATCCGTGTGCAGGTAAAAGTTCACTGATGAGAGACTCAATTTCCTTTCGTAATTCCATTTCCATGTCTCTTTTTATGAGGCTTTATGCAAATTTAAGCTTCAATAGCTCAAATTTTACAATTTGTTAATAATTTTCAATAAATCTTCAGGCGTATCGATGGCTATTGACTCGTGATGCGTCACACCCATTTTAATTTTATATCCATAATGAAGCCACGTGAGTTGTTCCAATGATTCACTTTCGGACAAAGGAGAACTTTCAAGACGCGCGATGTTTTGAAGAATAAAAGTTTTATAACCATAGATACCCATGTGTTTAAAATATTGTGCATGCATAAGCCAGTTGTCGAATTCCTTATCCCTTACAAAAGGGATGGCCTGACGTGTAAAATACAGTGCCCAGCCCTTGCTATCCGTTACTACTTTTACGATATTTGGGTTGAAAAGTTCTGAAGCGGAATCAATTTTTTTCATCAAGCTGGCTATTAGCACCTCGCTAGAGGTGAGGAGTTGGGCTACAGCTTCTACTTGCTGGGGTTCAATAAATGGTTCGTCTCCTTGCACATTGATGATGGCATCAAAAATAATAGGATGGGAGAGAAGGTTTGCAGCCTCGGCGCAACGTTGGGTCCCTGATGGGTGGTGGGGTGAGGTCATGACGGCTTCTCCGCCTTTTTCTTTTATATGATTCAATATGCGCTCATCGTCGGTGGCCACAACCACCTTAGCAATGCCCTGGGCTTGCTTTACTCTTTCGTACACATGCATGACCATGCTTTTGCCACCGATTTCAACCAAAGGTTTGCCAGGAAACCGGGTGGAGGCATATCGTGCGGGTATTATAGCAGCAATTTGCATGTAGATTAATTTTTACAAAACAAAGCTAGAGATAGCAAAGAGAGACAAATCAGAACAAGTTTTCAAGCAGATGATCACTTACCAGGTTGGGTAGAGTAATTTGCAAGTGTGAATTCTGTTCCATGGCACGCTTGATAGTCCAGATGGCTTCTCGATTGCGTGCCCAGGCCCGTCTGGTGATTCCATTGTTCACATCCCAGAAAAGCATGGAGCGCAGTCTTCGATCTGCTTCAGGTGTTCCATCTATAACCAGTCCGAAGCCCCCATTGATAACCTCTCCCCAGCCAACACCTCCGCCGTTGTGAATCGAAACCCAAGTGGCTCCACGAAACGCATCTCCAATGACATTGTGTACAGCCATATCTGCTGTAAAGGACGAACCATCGTAAATATTACTGGTTTCGCGGAAAGGAGAGTCGGTTCCAGAAACATCGTGATGGTCGCGACCCAGCACAATAGGGGCAGAAATGGTTCCGTCGGCAATAGCTTTGTTGAAAGCTTCTGCAATTCTTATACGCCCTTCGGCATCGGCATATAAAATACGCGCCTGGCTGCCTACTACCAGATTATTGGCGCCTGCCTGACTGATCCAATGTAAATTGTCTTCTAATTGCATTCGAATCTCGGAAGGAGCTGTGGATGCCATTTGTTCAAGAATATCCTTTGCAATTTTATCGGTTTTTTCGAGGTCGGAAGGATTGCCG
>CALJNV010000215.1 GCA_937981455.1 uncultured Bacteroidales bacterium
GTCTTGAACATATGAGGGGTAGCGAAAGGTTCCATCAGGCCTCAGAATGTCGGCTCCCGCACGACGGGATTCAAGTAAAAAGGCATTTCCGTAATCAAAGAAATACATTCCAAGGGACGTAAGCTGATTGATAGCTTCCACCTGCCTTCTCAACGATTGTCTGACTTTTTCTTTAAAGAGATCAGGGTTTTCTGCCATCATTCGCTGCGATTCTTCCAAAGTATAACCTACCGGATAATATCCGCCTGCATAAGGATTATGTAAGGAAGTCTGGTCAGAACCTATGTCTACTTTAATACGTCTTTGTGCCAATCTTTCCCACAAATCCACTATATTTCCAAGATAGGCAATGGAATGAGCTTGTTTTTTTTCTTGCCATAGTAATGCAGTGTCAATCGCCAGGTCTACATCATTCAAGACTTCATCCACCCATCCCTGGTCATACCTTTTACGGGCTGCTTTAGGATTTATTTCTGCAATGATGCTTACAATGCCCGCGATATTCGCTGCTTTGGGCTGAGCGCCTGACATTCCACCCAATCCGCTCGAAACGAATAACTTACTTCCAATATTACCCCCTGATACCCTTCTGCTTGCGTTTAATATAGTTATGGTCGTTCCGTGCACAATGCCCTGAGGACCAATATACATATATGAGCCAGCAGTCATCTGGCCATATTGCGACACGCCGAGTGCGTTAAATTTTTCCCAATGGTCTTGGCTACTGTAATTGGGAATAACCATGCCGTTGGTTACCACTACGCGTGGGGCCTCAGGATGTGAAGGAAAAAGCCCCAGAGGATGTCCTGAATACATAACCAAGGTCTGCTCATCAGTCATTGTGGCAAGGTATTTCATGGTGAGCAGATATTGGGCCCAATTTTGAAAAACTGCCCCATTTCCCCCGTAAGTAATCAATTCGTGGGGATGCTGTGCCACGGCTTCATCCAGATTGTTTTGAATCATCAGCATGATAGCTGCAGCTTGTTTGGATTGATGAGGATACTCATCTATGGGCCGGGCATACATGCGATAATCGGGTCTGAAACGATACATATAAATGCGCCCATATTGCTGAAGCTCTTCAGCAAATTCTTTGGCCAGAATGGCATGATGACGGGCCGGAAAATATCTTAATGCATTGCGAATGGCAAGCTTTTTTTCTTCTGGTGTGAGAATGTTTTTACGCCTGGGCGCGTGGTTTACATGAGGATCGTAAGGCTTGAGTGCAGGGAGCTCATCGGGTATTCCCTGCAAAATTTGCCTTTTAAATTCTTCAACACTATGCATGGATGTAGAATATTGGTTTCAGATGGTGCCTTTTCTATCTTTAAGTATCTGCGTTAGGAATTCTCTGGCCCTAAAAAGCTGAGCTTTTACCGTTCCCATAGGAATATTGAGCTCTTGCGCAATCTCTTCATACGACATTTCTCTAAAATACCTCATATGAATTAACCTGCGATATTTGGGTTTTAGCTGATCTACAATTTCTCGCAAATACGTTGCTTTTTGTTTTTTTATGAAGGTTTCTTCAGGATCAAGTCCTTGTGATGGGATAAATCCTGTGAGGTCGGGAGAATGCTCTATATCTTCGCTTAATTCGTTGCTGCCTTGCACTGATTTTTTCTTTTTACGCATAAAGTCTATGCAATTGTTCGCTGCTATTCTGAAAAGCCATGTACTAAAGGCGTAGTTGGGAGTGTATTGATGTAAACACCGAAAGGCTTTGCCAAAGGCCTCAATGGTTAAGTCTTCAGCATCATCAGGATCATTGGTCATCTTTAGTAGTAAAAAATAAAGAGAGTCCCGGTAATTGTTGAGCAATTCGGTATAAGCGCGTTGGTCGCCTTGTTTAAGCGCTTGCTGCACAAGCTGGTAATCTCTATGGGCCTTTTCAGTGACGCTGTATTTTACTTCCATTTGGATTCCTTCACTAAAGGTTTTGTAGCCATTATCCATCCCGTTACAATTAACAGGAGGAGTTCTAACAAAGGCGAAATTAATACAAATCTGCCTGCATTAAGCTTTTTAAGTCCTAAACCCCACACAATCCATTGACTTATAATACGTAAGCCTGCTAAAGATATAACAGCCCACCAGGGAAAGCGTAAAACAAGCAGCCACACGAGTAGTAAATAAAACATTATTTGCGTGAGGGAGTATAGCCCCAAGACTATTTTATGCCCAAAACGGTAGTGGATGCCCGTACTGTAATGTCTTCGTTTTTGTCGAAACCATGCCGCCCACGATGATTTGGCTTTGGTGGTGGTGAAGCTCTCGGGATTAAGATTTACTGCAGTATTTGTACGCCTAGCCGCCTTATTTACAAAAAGATCATCATCGCCCGAAGCTATCATATAATGATTGATAAAACCTTGATGTTTGAAAAACAAATTGCGTTTATAACTTAGATTGCGCCCAACGCCCATATAGGGCATGCCGGCCCTGGCTAAAGACAGATATAATAATCCGGTATGAAAAGTTTCGAATCGTTGAAGCAACTGTAGGAGGCCTTTTTCAGGTTTAAGTTTGCTAAATCCTAAAACAATTTCAGTACCAGGTTTATAAGCCGAAATAATACTGCGTAGCCATTTCGATGAATCGGGTCTGCAATCGGCATCGGTCAATACCAATATTTCATGCTTTGACTCTTTGATTCCAATGGATAAGGGATATTTCTTCCCTTGGAAGAAATTGCTGTCCTTGTGAAGGGTTACTATTTTTAAATGCGGGTATTCCTTTTGGAAATCGCGCAGCAGGTAATAGGAGTCATCCTCTGAGAGATGATTAACCACTACCACCTCAAATTCAGGATAATCTTGTTGCAAAACCAGGGGAAGATTAGCCTTCAGATTTGAGTATTCGTTTCTTGCACAAATAACCACTGAAACCGGCGGGAAGTTTTCAGCAGGTACGTACGTGTTTTTGAAAAAAGCAACACGAGAGAAGACAAACCAGTAGAAAATTAATTGAATCAGTCCCACAATTACAAATAGAACAAACCACGAAAACAATGGGTGCCCGGTTATTTCCTGAAGATTCATGAACAAAGGTTTATTGGCGGCAAAATTACCAAAAGCATGGAAGAAACCAGAGATATTTCAAAGGCGTTTATATGAGCCTATCGAGAAAGCCATGAAAGAAAAGTAAAGTTGTAATTTTGCAACCTTTTTAAAAAACAAATCATTGCTTACCTTTGAAATCAGACATCAAGACCCTGGAAGCAAAGCAAGGGCTGGCATCATTCAAACGGCTCATGGAGTCATTGAAACGCCTGTTTTTATGCCCGTGGGTACGGCAGGCTCGGTAAAAGCGGTACATATTCGAGACTTAAAGGAGGACGTGCGAGCCCGCATCATTCTGGGGAATACCTATCATTTATATTTGAGGCCTGGTACCGAGATCTTGAAGCAGGCGGGAGGCCTCCATCGATTCAATGGTTGGGACAGACCTATTCTTACCGATAGTGGGGGCTATCAGGTGTACAGCCTGGCTGCAAGGCGCAAGTTGACGGATCATGGGGTGGTTTTCCAATCACACATTGATGGTTCCCGTCATTCTTTCACCCCTGAAGGAGTAATGGACATCCAGCGCATTATAGGCGCTGACATTATCATGGCTTTTGATGAATGTACACCATATCCCTGTTCCTACGACTATGCGCGTAAGAGCATGCACTTGACACATGCCTGGCTTACACGTTGCATACAACATATTGCTGCTACAGAGCCCTTGTACGGCTATTATCAAACGTTGTTTCCTATTGTACAAGGCAGTGTTTACGGAGATTTGCGAACACAATCGGCAGAATTCATTGCTTCGATGGAGGCAGCAGGCAATGCCATAGGGGGCCTATCGGTGGGCGAACCTGAGGAGATTATGTACGAATTGACCGACTTAGTATGTGATATTTTACCCTCTAATAAACCTCGATACTTGATGGGTGTAGGAACTCCGGCCAATATTCTTGAAGCCATAGCCCTGGGAGTGGATATGTTCGATTGTGTTTTGCCTACTCGCAACGGTCGCAATGGTCAACTATTTACCCGCAATGGTATTATCAATATTAAGAACGAACGCTGGAAAAATGACTTTAGCCCACTGGACCCTGAAGGCGATTCTTTCGTGGATAGTCAATACACCAAGGCTTATTTACGTCATCTTTTCGTGGCTGGTGAAATGCTTGCTCCTATGATCGCCAGCCTTCATAATATAAGGTTTTACCTCTGGCTTGTAGACCAGGCACGCTGGCACATCGAGTCTGGGGACTTTAGCACATGGAAAAATGCAATGATTCCACGCCTTAAACAAAGATTGTAACTTAGTAGCCACTTTACCAGAAGCCCTACTGAATGAAATTAACCCTCATCGACCGCTACATCATCCGTAAGTTTCTGGGCACGTTTTTCTTTGCCATCAGTTTACTTATTATCATTGTTATTATTTTCGACATCAGCGAAAAGATCGATGACTTTCTTACCAAACAAGCCCCCCTTAGGGCAATAGTCTTCGATTATTACCTCAATTTTATTCCTTATTTCATCAATCTTTTCAGCAACCTATTCACTTTTATTGCTGTGGTGTTTTTTACTTCAAGGCTGGCAGCTCGCACAGAAATAGTTGCTATGCTGAGTAGTGGTATTAGCTTCAGACGTTTACTACGCCCTTATTTGATTTCTGCTTCTTTACTGGTAATGGCAACTCTTTACCTATCCAATTTTCTTATTCCTCATACAAACATTACCCTGCGAGAGTTTGAAAAAAAATACCTGAAAAACCCGCCCAAAAGCAATGCAATGAACCTGCATTTGCAAATAGAACCCAACGTTTTTGTTTATATAGAATCATGGGATAATTCTGAGAAAGTGGGCTATAGATTTTCCCTTGAAAAATTTCAGGACAGCGCGATGATATACAAGCTGCTCAGCGACCGTATCAAGTGGGATTCGTTAAACAACAAGTGGCGGCTTGAGCAATATGTTGAGCGATTTATGCAAGATACTCAACAACAACGGCTTGTATTTGGCACTCAAAAGGATACAACAATCAGCCTTTTACCTACAGAGATTATGGTTGATAAAGAAGATATTAAGATAATGAATTTCTCTGAGCTTAATGCATTTATTGCTCGCGAAAAGCTCAAAGGAAGCAGCATGGTCAGGTTTTACGAAACTGAAAAACATAAACGCATTGCTGTACCTGTATCAGCAATCATCCTGACGTTGATCGGTCTTTCGCTTTCGAGCCGAAAGGTGAGGGGCGGCACCGGTATGCATCTGGGGTTGGGCATCGCTATTACCTTTAGCTACATACTTTTTATGCAGATTTCTACTCAGTTTTCGGTTTATGGGAGTATGAACCCATTTTTAGCTACCTGGCTTCCTAATCTATTGTTTACTATAGTAGGTATTTACCTTTTTATGAAAGCTCCCAAGTAAAATGGGCTTTGTTGTGCACGATTGGTTTTAGCGAAAACATTTTCAATTTTTGAGAGTAATGCTATTGAAGCAAATCAGGGGAGTGGCCAATTAATCCTCAGACATTGTGTTGTATCCACAAATAAAAAGTACTATTTACCTCTGAATCATTCTGTTGAAGGTTTTTTGCAAAATATTAACAAACATGTACTTGTATATATAAATCAATTTTTAATTTTGCGCCCGAAAATCAACCTAGAATTTTTGGCGTTTGAAAATTTGTTTTTGGGATTGTGATAAAAGGCATTTTATTATTTATCTTTTAGGTATTGAATTACCTAATTTAAATATTTTTGCACCACAGCATTTCATCATGCTTAACACTATAAAACCCTAATATATGACTTCCGGATTGCTGATTACTTTTTTCATTACAGCTATTGTTTTGGTAGCGGCCGGCATATTGGGTGCCTGGCTTCTGGCTCCAACATCTTTTAATCAACAGAAATCGCAACCCTACGAATGCGGCATCCCCACCCAAGGGACCAGCTGGATACAGTTTAATGTAGGTTATTACCTGTTTGCTCTTCTCTTTTTAGTTTTCGATGTTGAAACAGTATTTCTGTTTCCTTGGGCAGTGGTTATGAAGACCATAGGAATAACCGCCTTTGTAGAGATACTTATCTTTTTTGTAATAATTGTTCTTGGACTTGCATACGCCTGGAAAAAACAAGCACTAAAATGGCAATAAAATCGATGAAAGATGCTGAATTCAAGGATAATGAAACGCTTGATCAGCTCATGTTAGAAAAGCAGGGGGTTCTTTTTACCACCCTTGATAAACTTTTGAACTGGGGCCGAAGTAACAGTGTATGGCCATTGACATTTGCCACAAGTTGTTGTGGGATAGAGATGATGGCAGCGGGTGCCCCACGGCATGATTTTGCAAGGTTTGGGGTTGAGGTTTATCGGGCCTCTCCGCGTCAGGCCGATGTAGTGGTGGTGGCAGGTACTATTGTAAACAAGATGGCCCCTGTGCTTAAGCGCCTTTACGATCAGATGGCCGACCCCAAGTATGTGATAGCTATGGGTGCCTGTGCTGTTTCTGGCGGTCCTTTTTTCTACAATAGTTATCATGTGGTTAAAGGCGTTGATCACCTGTTACCGGTCGATGTTTATATTCCTGGATGTCCTCCTAGGCCCGAAGCGCTACTCTATGGTATTATGCAATTGCAGCGCAAAATTCAGCGCGAGACGATAGCCAATAAATACCAAAAGCCTGTCGAGGTTACTAAGAATTATGAAATGGAAAATCCGCTTCCGGAATAAATCAAATACACGCGAAATATGGATGCTTTTGTTTCGAAGATCAACAACAAAATTTTAACTCGTTGGTCTCAGATTGCGATGGTCCAAGGCCAATATCCGACGCTCATAGTTCCAGCAGAAATTTTGGCTGAGCTAATGTCACTGCTTAGAGAGGATATCGAATTTCAGATGGATTATCTTGTGCTAATAACCGGAGTGGATTATAAAACCAGGCTAGGATGCACTTATCTTTTAAAATCTACCACAAACTCCACGAGTTTAGTGGTAAAGGTAATCGATATCGATCGAGACCAACCCAAAGTGAAATCCGTAAGTCGTTTATGGCCTACAGCCGATTTTCATGAGAGAGAAATTTACGATTTGTTAGGTATACATTTCGAGGGTCACCCTGATTTGCGGCGTATATTTCTTGACGACCATTGGGTGGGACATCCTTTGCGCAAGGACTATTCGGATGAAGTAAATGTAATAGAGCGAAAATTATGAGCGGTACGGGGATAGAAATGCATGGAATAGATATCAGGCCCGTAGAAGGTAGTAGGCCTGAAGACCAGGAGTTTGAGATAAACATGGGGCCTCAGCATCCCTCTACACATGGGGTCATGAGGTTTCTTGTAAAACTGAAAGGTGAAACGGTTGAAAGTGTGACGCCCTATTGCGGTTACATCCATCGAGGCATAGAAAAAATGTGTGAATCGCTGACTTATCCGCAAATCGTTCATTTAACCGATCGAATGGATTATCTTTCTGCTCATATCAACAATGAAGCGGTATGCCTGGCGGTTGAAAAAGCCATGGGTATAGAAGTTTCCGATAGAGTTAAATATATACGCACCCTACTGGACGAGCTCACACGCATTGCTTCGCATCAGCTCTGGTGGTCGGCTTTTGGAATGGATCTGGGTGCTTTGACTACCTTTTTTTATGGCATGCGC
>CALJNV010000216.1 GCA_937981455.1 uncultured Bacteroidales bacterium
AAGAAACTATGGCGGTTATAGCGGTGGTGAACACCTCTTCCCATTCCGAACAGAGCAGTTAAGCCCACCAGCGCCGATGATACTCTCCCCAAAAGGGAGGGGAAAGTAGGTCGCCGCCAGGCTCTTATACCAAAGGCTGTCCCCCCATCGGGACAGCCTTTTGGCTTTCTATACTTCGCCGTTTCTTTTATATCGCTACAATCTTGTGTGTCGTTGTTCTTTTGCCTAATGTACATCTTAAAAGATATATTCCTGTACTCCACCTCCACTTCTTGCTTACATTTACCTCTCCTAATACGCTTTTTTTATCGTATAAACGATCCAACCATCTGCCTTCAGTAGTATAAAGGTCAATCGTTACTGACTCGCCTGTTCCTTTAAAACTCAGCTCTATTTCTTCTCGTACTGGATGGTTATGTATTTTTAAGTAACTCAGTTCTGGTCTCGGCTCCTCTTTTCCCACCGATGAATGCTCACAATTACTAAATGAAACCCCATCGAGCCAGAGTGTAAATCCATAATCCCACGTGTCTGCCCATAGTTCAAAATAATTAATGTCCGATAAACTTACTGTTCCTACTGATTGACGACTAAATTGTGCATTACCGCTTAAGGGAAATGAATATTTCTTCCAATTGAGGTGTGCCGCATTTAGCAACGAGGGCGAGGCATTATATCTGAAGTAGCCACCCGTGCGATTTCCTAAACGAATATGGAAATATTGAAAGCCATAAACAGGATTTTTAATGGTTTTTACCCAGAAAGTTAGCGTGTCCTGTGGATTGAATGACCACGAAGGCATAGTGTCTCCCGCAGGCCTGTAATTGAGTGCTACATACCAACCACGGCCAGTTTCTAATTTTAAAGAGGCATTTCCTTCTATTTTGTCTGTACTGTCAAAAATGAGAGTTTCTGTTTGACGATTCCCATAGCCCAACTCAGGGTAGGGTGTCCATATTGCAATGGGCTCAGTTAAATCGCATATGGGGGTATTTTGAATGAAGAAAGGAGGTGCCGCATTGTAGGGCTTCCATGTGATGTTTCCAATTACTTTTTCTTCAATATGACTATCTCCTGTAGGTTGATATTCGTTATTGATGCCCCAAATATTATCCGTCGATAAACTTCGCATATGATACACCGTTGAATACTTAAACGTATTTCCTTCTATTGTATCGTGATCCGATTGACCTTCAAAATATATGGCAGCATCGCGATTATAGTCCAGATTATTATTTTTTACTACCATCTTTTCTGTCTTCGAAGCACGGATGCCTTGGGTATTTCCGATAATGGTATTGCCTGTGATTAAATAATCGTAGCTCCATTGATTTTGATACCCCGGAATATTACTCCCCTCCCATAATTCAATTCCTATGGGATTGTTTTGTATAATGTTGCCCCTGATGACATTTTGAAACCCTCGATCAATGGCAATACCCGAATTGTAGTTGCCAATTACCTCGTTGCTGTCAACAATTGAATTGAAGGAATATCCGAGCCAAAATCCATAATGACTGTAATTGCATTTGTTGAATTTATAAATATTTCCATCAGCAAAAGTGGCCTCAATGGCATTGTGTGGTGAATGGGAACATTCGTTGTAATAGAATTGATTGTTGTTGGGTATTTGTGAATATTGGTATTGTCCTAAAAAGACCCCATCGCCTGACCAAGAAAGATCGTTATGTTCCACTAGATTATTATTTGAAACTATCATCAATAATGCGGCACAGTCTGAGGGATCGGTCAGAGGGCGGTTGATGTGAGCCGCCTGGTTATGATGTATATGGCATTCATCCGTAAAAAACATGCGTATGCCAAAAGAAGTATTCCAATCGAAAATGTTTTCAAAAATTTCAAAATTTGAACAATGGTATAATGCTACACCATCATTTTGGAATTGCATGGTATTGTTGTGAATACTACCCGTGTGGCAGTTGTTAAGCATTACTCCTCCACCCAACGCCTGCTGGTAATCGCTCCATACATCTATCCAACCCGCTGAATCTACTTTGTTATATGAAAAGTTGTTATTAAAAATATAGAGACTATCACTATGGGTAGCATATACCGCATAATAATAACGTTTTGCTAAATCGAAATTTAGAAGGGTGATGTTTCGACAATTGTTCATTTTAATCAAATAACCTATAAAGTTTTGACCATCGGCGATGACACCGGGCGCTTCAATAATAACATTCTCAACATTATTGAGCCGGAGCAATCCATCTTGGCCTGGATCGCTAATGTTATAAATACCTGGATTGATAATCAGGTGTGCATTTGAAGGTACATCGTAGTTGTCTTGCAAATTAATGTAAGTCTGCGAATAAACCTGAACCATGAGCAGACAACTTACCCATAAAAAAATTCGCCTCATGACTTTTAAAGTTTTGGTCGGCCTAAAATTAAGTCAAAAAGCGAATAGATGATAATGTCTCGAAAATTTTTTTATAGCGACGAACGTGTCCAATATGTGGTGCGTCCGAGCATGGAAAGCCCAATAAATCCTCTGATTTTCAATTTGTTATTATTTTCCATGCGAATGTAGCAGCTGTATGTCTTACCTGATTTGGGGTCATAGATAGTGCCATCTTTCCATTCATCATTGCCATCAAAAATAAAGTCTTTCAATATCTCGAGTCCGAGTGTGGGTCGGTTGCGAAGAGCAGGGTTGGGGTTGTGTTTGTCTACTTTGGGTTTGTTGGTTTCAGGATCCATAGGGGTTTGCAGCCACACAATTTTCCCAAAGTATTTGCCCCCGTTTTCAAAAATTTCGATTTTAGCATCCTGGTCCTGGTTGAGCCAGATGCCTTTAACGTCGGTGCTTTTAAAGGTTTGGCCGTACGAATTTTCTACAAAGGCCCATCCAATTAATACAAGCGTCATCAGTGCAATTACATTTTTGTTCATTTCGTCGTCGGGTTGGGTTTGAACTGGCAAATATATGTAATTTATAAAATATTAATGCGCTTGGGTACTTTTATTATTTTTGACTGTGATTAACATTATGGGCGTTAAAGGGTTTATTCGAAAGTATTATTCCTTTTCCCGTCGCGAACAGAGAGGTATCCTCGTATTGCTCCTATTGATTTTTATATCATGGATCCTCTCTTTCATTTTAGGTCATCGTATTCGGCCTATTCGTGTTGAATATTTCAACGATGAGCTGCTTGCCTTGCAGAACAAGTCCAACTTTACCGAATCAAAAAGTCCCGATGACCTTTACGGTAAAGCCGTTCATTCAAGTACTTTTGATATTTCTTTATTTTATTTTGACCCCAATACCCTGGATGAAGAAGGTTGGAAGAAATTGGGCATCCCACCGAGAACCATAAAATCGATTATGAATTACAAAAAAGCAGGAGGGGTATTCAAGAAACCGGAGGATCTTCTTCGTATTTATACTATGCACGCTGACGATTATCAACGAATCGCCAGATACATAACAATAGAAAAAACTAAGGCTGAGCGTAAAGATACATTGAGGTCGATACCATCGCATAAACCAGAATTTCATAAGCCAAAATTTTCTATCGTTGATTTGAATAGCGCGGATACAGTGCAATTGCAAGAGTTGCCGGGTATAGGTCCCGTATTTGCCCGACGCATCTGGAAATATGGTCAGCGGTTGGGAGGTTATTATAATAAGGAACAATTGCTTGAAGTTTACGGTATGGATGCCACGAGGCTTGAAAAAATAAAGGGATTAATAACTATTGATACCACGAAAATCAATAAAATAGATTTGAATCAGGCGTCTTTTAAGGATTTATTGCGCCACCCTTACCTCGAATATTATATGGTAAAAGCAATTGCTGAATATCGTCAAAGACATCACGGTATCAAAGGAGTTGAAGAATTGAAAATGCTTCCGCTAATGTATGATGAACTTTATGTGAAACTTAAGCCTTATCTTAGCATCAACCCCGATTACCTGCCTACTCCATGAAGCCAATACAGTATCTGATTTCAATTGTATGGATTTTAAGTTTTTATCATTCTATCGCCCAGACTAAGGTCGATAGTTTACTAGATGTATATTTTTCTATATCAAACTCTGATCGACCGAAAGCCATGCAAATTGCCCAACTGGCTTTGGAGGCCGCTCGTGTTGGTGATGACAGGCATAGTGAGGCTGTAGCCCTGGAGTGTATTGGCGTTCAACATTATTATCGGGGTGATTATCAAAATGCCACGAAATTTTTGAAAGAAGCAGAA
>CALJNV010000217.1 GCA_937981455.1 uncultured Bacteroidales bacterium
GAGAGAAAAATATAAATCAGCCGATTTAAAATTACCTGGACGAACAAAGCCCCCGAGATTATCGGTGCCAAGGGTGAATGTTCCCAAACGTAGACTCAGGCCCAACCGTGGTTTGACAAAACGGTAAATAGTAATGGGGAAAGCCGCCTCAAAATAACGTGTCTCGTACCGAGGTATTACCATGATTTGGTCGGGCCGATGCACAGCGGCATCGCCCAATAATGGAAGTCCTTTAAGCATGCCAGCAAATAAAAACCAATGGCGTTTGAGTTTTCGATCGTATTGTATGCCAAGGGCTGTGGGAAGACCTAATGCAAATGAAGTATCAACCAAAGTACCGCTGGAGCTTCCTGTAAGTCTCATGCTGATATCCTCAACCGCCTCTTGAACATAGGTATAGCTGAGGTTGTTGACATTCTCCCAAAAATAACTTGCATGGGATATTCTGTGTTTTCGGGCATTTTTTTTAAACGCAATAGCCCCCAAATCCAGCAACGAAATACCCAGTCTCCAAACATATTCATCAAAACTGGTAGCGCAAACTCGTTGCGGCAAAAGCCTTTTAAGTTCTCTTGGGGTTCGAACCATTGTAATACCCATATCGAAACCCATGCCTCGACCTTGAAAATAGGATTGCCCCCCAGGAAAATTATTATTATCATAATTCATGGGTACGGCATAAGCCGCTTCTCCAGTAATATTACGAATATCAATAGTGGAATCGTTGAGCACTACGTAGCGAACATTATCAGCCCTGACATAGTATCCACTGTGGCCCATTAAATACTTCAACGAAATGCCAGCTGTCCACAGGTCAAAACGTTCACGTTTCAACGCATAGGCCAAGGAAATTCCTATTTCGCTCCAGGCCAATCCTGAACTATGAACATTATAGTCATCAAACTCAAAGTTGTGCTGAGGTTTATAATCAAGCCCATAAAAGCCAAATCTGGCAATATCATAAGGTATGCGCTCAGCGCCACCCGCAAATCGACTCTGTAATGCAATGGCAAAGGCAAAACGACGGCTCATATCAGCATAAAGAAAGGCAGGAAACAACAAGCGATTGTCAGTATATGCGTTATAAAGCCCCATGCCACTCGAGACTAAAATATCCTCATATCGGGGAAATTGATAGTTTTTTTTAAATAAATCGGTGAGATTAAAGTTTGAGCGTGGAACAAAAGCAAAATTGTTGTCGATAAAGACACCTCCACCTACGAACCTTATATCGAGCCAGGTACGTTGAAGAAGGACAGAGGATGGATTGAGGAATACAGAATTTACTCCACTGTAATTACCTGTATTCAAGCCCGTAAATTCCTGAGCTATAGATTGAAATCTTAGTATTACAATTAAAAACGTTAAATAAAAATGAATACGATTCATGGAAAAAAGATGCGTATGACGAAAACCCAAAACCGAAAATAGGTGTTGCATTAGAATGTACAAAATTAACGTGAGGGCAGAGAATAAATTTTCATAGGAAATTGCTCACCTGACATCCTCTGCGGCCCAAAATTCTCTTCAAACATTTATATAACTAATAAACAATTATTTAAATATGATTTAATATGGAATTGGTGAAAAAAATTGGATATCTTTTCCGCATGATGTTCTTTCGCATTACACAATACCAATAAATTTGCAAATTCAAGAATGTATTTTAGCCACTTAATGAAATTTTTTAAACTATTATTTTTCCTAGGTCTTATTTTATTGGCACCTGGACAAGCGCGTACAGGGGACAATCTCATCATTTCGCCCGTTAAAAAGGCAGAAAATCCCCCCCTGAATGAGGCCTACGTGATTGAGATCAGGCAAATAGTAGATGAAATTCTTGTTAGAAATAAATTTAATGGTAGTGTATTAATAGGTTTTAAAGATTATATTCTATACCAGAATGCAATGGGCCTGGCCAGCTTAAGGCAACGCAATCTGCTCACAGAGGAAACACCTTTTCAATTGGCTTCCGTCAGTAAATCGTTTACAGCTTTATCGGTCCTTTTATTGGTTCAGGAGGGTTGCATAAACCTTGATGATCCGTTAAAATCTTATATCCCTGAATTTCCTTATGCGGGTATTACTATCCGACATTTACTAAACCATACCTCAGGCGTACCCAATTATATAGGATTAGCCGCTGGCAAATGGCAAGACGGCGCCATACGAACGAATGAGGACATGCTAGAGTTATTGGTAAGATACAAACTCCCCCTACGCTTCAAACCCGGTAGTCGATTTCAATATTCCAATACCGGTTATGCCTTACTGGCACTTCTTGTGGAGAAAGTGAGTGGTATAGCTTTTCACGCATTTTTGAAGAACAGAATCTTCGAACCTTTAGGGATGGAAAACACCTTTGCATATACCCGCCTTGAATGGGAAGCCCGAGAAGTGGCTATAGGACACAGAGGCAAAACGCCTGCCGCCGAGGTCCCCTGGCCTGATCCCCTAGATGATGTTCTGGGTGATAAAAGCATTTATTCAACACCTGCTGACTTATTCAAATATCGCCTAGCCTGGACAAGCGACGTTCTTTTGAGCGATAGTCTCCGAAATTTAGCCTTTACCCCAGGAAAAATCTCAGGCAACAAAGAAATAAATTACGGTTTCGGTTGGCGCATAAAAAACATTAATGGTACACCCATTATCTACCACAATGGCCTATGGCATGGTTTTACGGCCACATACACCACCTTACCTGACCTTGACCTAACCATCATTTTACTGAATAACACCAATGCACATGTAGGCCGGCTTGCCTGGCAAATTGCTCATCGTATTGAACCCATTCTTTCTACAGGGCAAAAACATCTGCCGGAAAGTTCTGAAGATGTAGAGGAAGTAGATGAGATAAATGACTGATGAGATTCACAGAGTTAAAACACCCTGGCAAAAATTATTTCAGCCTCATCATTGTCAGACCTTAATTTTGTTTAATTTTGTGTCTGATAAAAAGCGAAAATTCCAAACCCAAACAATATGGAAACCACAAACAATACAGTCTTGGTCCCGACTGATTTTACTGAAGTGGCAGAGAATGCGGTGAATCAGGCATGCGAAGCAGCTAAGTTTTTAAAATACAAAGTAGTCATACTGCATGTGGTGGATAAAAACACCAAGTTTAACCTGATGAAAGAAAATCAGACCATTGACAGCATCAATCAAAAATTGGCATCCCTATGCAAGAATATTAAAGATTCATACGGTATAGAAGCTGAATACATAGCCCGGGAAGGAAGCATTTTTACTACTATAGGAGACGTTGCAAAAGAGACCGGCGCCCGTTTGCTCTACATGGGAACGCACGGTAAAGTTGGTTTAGATCAAATGCTCACCGGAAGTTATGCTCTGAGAGTTATTTCTTCGAGCCCCGCTCCCGTAGTGGTCGTCCAGAAACGGAGTTTCGACAATGGCTACCGCAATATTGTTCTTCCCATAACCTCTGACGCAGGTCCGTGGGAAAAAACCAAATGGGCTGCCTACATTGCTTCAAATTTTAATAGCACGATTCATATCTATCAGCTTCCTGGTGCTGAAATTACAGAAGCTGTTAAAACCATTACAGAGTGGTTGAGTAAAAATGGAGTAAAATATACCGTCAAAGTTGCCGAAAAAAGTGCAGATTTCAGCAAGCAAGTTATCCATTACGCTACCTCTATCAACGCAGACCTCATCATGATCATGACTAATCCTGATAAAGGACTCACAACCTTTATTTTTGGCAGCTACGACGAAGATATCATCTTCAATTCATCCCAGATTCCGGTAATGTGCATCAACCCCAGAGAATTTAATTGGAGTAAAATCGTTGATTACTAATAAGAATTACGAATTACAAGGAGCCGGATCGGGAAGATCCGGCTTTTTTTCATGGCGTGAAGAAAATAAACAAAATCAGCTTATTGGGGTTAAACTTTGTTAAAATTTGTTAAGACTTTAAACCGTATCCCTTAATAAAACTCAATTCAAGCGGAAAAGCATAATAGTATGAAGTATTTTGAGAAACTTTTGAGTGGGATGGCCTTATGTGCCATCTTTTTATTTTCTGATGGAATTTACGCCCAAGGCGTTCGCCCTGCAAGCGAACGATCGGCAGGGAACACGTCGCCCGAGGCCCGCACAGCACTGATGAACCAACGTTTGGGTGTCATCAAAGGCCGCGTGATTGATTCGGATAGCAAAATTCCACTCGAATATACCAATATAGCTATTTATAAGAAACGAGATTCGTCGTTAGTAGATGGCACAGTGACGGATGCAAAAGGATATTTTATATTAGAAAAACTACCCTTTGGTCGCTTTTATGCCATGATCAGCTTTATTGGCTATCCTACGCGCACTATCGATTCCATCTTCATCACACCCCGCGAAACAGAAGTCAACCTGGGAACTATACGGCTCAAACCCTCCGGAAAAGCCCTTCAGGGAGTGGAAATTACCGAGAAAAAATCGGTGATGGAATTCAATCTTGACAAAAAAGTATACAATGTGGAACAAAACGTAGTTTCGGCCGGTGGAACTGCCATCGATATCATGCAGACCATACCTGCTGTGCAAGTAGATATCGACGGAAATGTTAGTCTTAGAGGTTCGGGCAATGTCACCATTCTGGTGGATGGAAAACCCTCCATGTTATCAAGTCTTGACCAGTTGCCGGCCAATATGATTGAAAGAGTGGAAATAGTAACCAACCCTTCCGCGCGTTACGATCCCGATGGCACCACCGGCATAATTAATATTATTCTCAAAAAAAATAAAGCATTGGGTATCAATGGCATGTTAAGCGCTAATGCAGGAACAGGCGACAAATACAATGGCTCCTTTAATCTTAACTATCGGGTAAAAAAATGGAACCTTTTTACTTCCTACGACTTCAGGCAATTCGGAAGAAAGGGTTATAGCGATTTATTCCGTACAACTACAATAAATGATACTTCAAATTACCTTACACAAACAGGCAACAATCGCAACAAAGGTAAATTTCACAACCTTGGGCTCGGA
>CALJNV010000218.1 GCA_937981455.1 uncultured Bacteroidales bacterium
TCAGAACATGTAAAACTCCTTATTATGCTTACATAAGGTTGAAGCCGGCACCTGTTGTCATTCCTGATGTAATTCGTGAGACGTATCCAGTTGTGTTGGATTATAAAAATTTTGCAGGGCAAGCTGAGGCTTGGCTCTTTGCTAGAGACACTTCACTCAAGGGAATCGTTCTTCCCAAACCCGTGAGCCACTTTTTCTGCGATTTTGAGCAAGCCGACGAGAATTTTGGAGTAAGCGTCGAAAACCTTGACACCCTCGCATTTTCTGGAAAACATTCTTTGAAAATGACCCCAGAAATGGAATGGGGGCCTGGTATTAAAATTACTACCGGCCAGGCTGAACTCCGATTCCCATCAAAGGTAAGGGTTAAACTTCGTGCCTTGGCAGATAGCACCCTTATCGATACACCTGTCATTATTACTATTACCGATCAGTTTGGCAAACAATACGTATGGTTTAGCGGAAAGCTCGAGCATTATTTGATTCCCGGGCAGTGGGGCACAGCTTTTCTTACTGCCGATCTTCCCCATCCTTCATCCATCAATGACGAACTAAAAGTTTTTATTTGGAATCACGACCACCGCACGTTGTGGATAGATGATTTTACAATTGAATTTTTTAAACGATAAGGTATGAAAAAGATTTTTACACTTCTGGGTCTATTAGGGGTATTTAGTGCTTTATCTCAAGATAAACCCGCATATCTTTTATTTCATCACGATGGTACTCTGGCTACCTGGAAAGAATTAAAAGAGAAAGCCACTGCCAGCGATGTTGTGCTGTTTGGAGAAATGCACAACAATCCCATTTGTCATTGGCTGCAATACGAGCTTACCAAAGAAATGTATAATGTTGTTGGAGATAAACTGGTATTGGGTGCCGAGATGTTCGAAACCGACAACCAATTGTTGCTTGATGAATACGTGAGTGAGAAGGTGGCTGTAAAGAATTTTGAAGCAGAAGCTAAGTTGTGGCCCAATTACAAGACCGATTATAAGCCCTTAGTGGATTATGCGCGAGAAAAAAAATTGCGATTTATAGCCACAAACATCCCGCGGAGGTATGCAGCATTGGTGAGCAAATCGGGTTTTGATGCTCTAAATGCATTGAGTCCCGGCGCACTTTCATTTATGGCTCCGTTGCCCATACCTTACGACTCCACTCTTCCCGGTTATAAAGCCATGCTAAATATGGGTGGCCATACATCGCCCAACTTGCCTAAAGCCCAGGCGTCGAAAGATGCTACCATGGCGTGGTTTATTTTACAAAACTTGCAAGTAAATCAGGTCTTTCTCCATTTCAATGGTTCTTACCATTCTGACAATTTTGAGGGCATCGTGTGGTATCTCAAAAAATATCAGCCGACAATTAAAATAATGACCATTGCCTCCATAGAATCGGACAACCCCATGCAACCTGATGAGGAGCTGAAAGCTAAAGCAGATTTTATTCTTGTGGTTCCTGCATCAATGACCAAAACGCATTGACACAGCTGTGTATTTGTCGTGATCACCCCCAGTTTCAAGGCAATATTTTTTGATGTGTTTTTCGCCTCTATACTAATGATTTTTAACATATAACAGTAATTAGTAAATGTAGGTGGGAAGATGTCTAATATCTTATTCCACTGCATTATAACCCTTGAGGCTTAAGTGAACCCCATTGAGATAGTTTGTAAAGTCTACTATCAATTTCAATTGGCCCCTTGAATCGAACCCCCTAAAAACCAGGTCGAAGCAGCTGCCAATAATATTATCTTAGAATAAATATATAAAAAAATTCCTTGTTTTGAAATGTGCTCTGATGGCATAAGTTAGCTGCAATTGGAGCCATTCAGAAAAAATTAGTTTTCATTCATTGAATTGCAAGGTTACTTTTCCAAAATAATTTCATTGCCCAGAGATTTTAAATGGAACCTTGAGGGATAGAGATAAAAAGATACTAATGCTCATTTTCAGAGCAATTTACGTGTTTTGAAAATTTGGGTTAGGTGCCTTTTTTTATTCCAAGGGGCATCATTCCAAAACTCAGGATTGTGGCCCTAATGATTAATTAGGATGGGTGGGCTTATTAGTTTTTTATTGTTTACAATGCCTTCGATATTTTGAAGATCATTTTATAGGCCCTGAGAAAAAGCAACCCGACTGTGTGTAATACTATTAGGAGGCTGCATGATAGGTGGGTTAAAATTTTGTGCTTTTGAACCCCGTAGTTTGGGCTGAATTTGCTGTTAGAATATCAATATTAAACGTAATCTGAGGGAAGGCCGAGAAAGGAAAAGTGGAGACCGAATGTATTTCTTAAATCTCCCTTATTCAATTCCAGAGTAATACCTCATAAATTGCATGCGTTCGTAGGCTGCCGGGTTTTCGGCTTTATGGTAGGAAAGTTTCCCAATGATATCATTAACACTCTTGAACCCTTTCTGGTCCAGCCAGTCGTTGATTTCCTGATTAAGACTTTCTACTCGATTGATGCCATATTTGTAAAGAGCACTGGCTATCTGAACAGCCTTAGCACCTGCGAGCAACATTTTGAGGGCACCTTCTCCATTGTAAACACCGGTGCTGCCTGCTATATCGCAATGCAGTTTGTCGCTGAGCATGGCAATCCAACGCAAGGGCATGTGTAACTCTGCGGGGTCGCTAAAGACAAAGGCAGGTGCCACCTCCAGATCCTCAAGGTCGATGTCGGGGCTGTAAAAGCGGTTGAAGAGTACCATGCCTTTGATACCCGTCCAGGAGAGTTGGGTTAAGGTTTTGGCCAACCCCGAAAAATACCAGCTCAACTTCACAGCAACGGGTATGTTAACTTTATTAAGAACGTCTTTTACTATCTCGAAGTAAAGCTTTTCATTTTCTTCTCCTGAGCGGAAAGGGTCGGAAGGTAGAATAAATATGTTGAGCTCCAGAGCATCGGCCCCAGCATCTTGCAATTGCGAAGCAAAATTTGTCCACGACCCCATGCTAACACAGTTAATACTTGCAATAATAGGAACCGAGACTTTATTTTTAGCCTCTCTTATCAAATTGAGGTATTTATCTACTGCATTAATTTCTGTGTAGTTTTTAACATAATCATAAGCCTCAGGGTATCCAGAAAACTCTTGTTGGTGGATTAGGGAATGAGCCTCATGGCGAATTTGTTCTTCGAAAAGAGATTTGAGAACGATGGCGCCAATGCCTTTTTGTTCGAGTTCTTCAATATTCTTGAGGCTGTTGGTCAGTCCTGAGCTGCCTGCAACTAAGGGGCTCCTGAGTTTAAGACCCATATACGATGTGGTCAAATCGGCCATAGAATATACGTATTACCGTTAAATGTTAGGCAAAGCTATACGAAATTGGGAAACAGCCCAAGGATTTATGAAAAAAAACTTTATTTGTTAAAAAAAAAGACTGCTCGTGAGAGCAGCCTTGGGCGATGAACCGCCATGATGTCTAACCCAATCGTAAAAACGCTATTTTTTAATGCGCATATTGTAAAATGAGCGATAGACAAAGAATAGGCCAATAATTAAAAATATGATGCCGATGTAGGGGCTAAAATTGGTGGTACCTGTTGCTTTGGCATTCACCATCATATGAATAGATATTTCGGCAGCCAGAAGACCAATAAGGGTCGAAAATTTGATGATAGGGTTCAGGGCAACACTTGAAGTGTCTTTATAGGGATCGCCCACAGTATCGCCAATAACTGTAGCGGCATGTAGATCGGTGCCTTTTTGTTTAAGGTCAACTTCAACTACTTTTTTGGCATTGTCCCAGGCTCCGCCTGCATTGGCCATATAAATGGCCTGAAACAGGCCGAATACGGCGATAGAAATTAGATAAGACACAAAGAAGTTGGGGTCGAAGAAGGCAAAGGCAAGGGTAAGCGAGAACACCACTCCAAAGATGTTCCACATTCCGTATTGGGCATAGCGGGTACAAATACGGACCACTTCTTTGCTATCTTCTACACTGGCTTCTTCTTTATCGAGGCGGATGTTTTTCTTAATGTATTCTACGGCTCGATATGCACCTGTGGTTACTGCTTGCATAGAAGCACCTGAGAACCAATAGATAACTGCGCCACCGGATATAAAGCCTAAAACTACCATAGGATCGGTGAGTTGCAAAGCAAGCAAACCGAATTTTTTCAGAATAAGAATAATGGCAAAAATCATAGTAGTAGCACCAATGACAGCGGTACCAATGAGTACAGGTTTGGCCGTGGCCTTGAAGGTATTACCGGCTGAGTCATTGGCTTCCAGGTAGTGTTTACCACCTGAAAAATCGGGAGAAAAGCCGTAAGTGCCCTGAATTTCTTCGTTTATACCTTGGCGGCTTTCTATTCTGGAGAGTTCAAAAACGCTTTGAGCATTATCGGTAACGGGGCCGTAACTGTCGACAGCGATGGTAACTGGTCCCATGCCCAAGAATCCGAAGGCAACCAACCCAAAGGCAAAAATGGCCGGATAATCACCAAAAATTGGGGCTTCAAAGGTGTGGGTTACCCAAAAGGCAATAAACATGAGGGCAGCCATGACCATACCTTTCCAGAAAGCACTGAAATTGCCGGCTACCATGCCTGAGAGAATGGTTAGAGAAGCGCCACCTTCCCTACTTGCATTCACAATTTCATTGACATGCCGTGAACGGCTGCTGGTAAAAACTTTTGTGAATTCGGGTATTATAGCTGCGGCCAGTGTACCGCAACTGATGATGGTTGAAAGCTGCCACCAAAGATTGCTTAATACCAGGCCGTCGGCAGTGGTTAAATCTTTTAGCAAAAAATAGCTGATGGTATAGGTTACGATGATAGAAACTAAAGAGGTAATCCAAATGAGGCGTGTAAGCGGTTCTTCAAAATTAAATTTGAGGCTATGACCATAGATTTTTTTACTAATCGCATGGTTGA
Organism: uncultured Bacteroidales bacterium; assembly: GCA_937981455.1. GTDB lineage: Bacteria > Bacteroidota > Bacteroidia > Bacteroidales > TTA-H9 > UBA2030. The sequence goes on from CALJNV010000218.1 coordinate 4,900, forward strand.
GGCTGAAACTGAACACAGAAGTGAAGACCATTAGGATACGCATCATGAATATCCACACAATGAGCATAGATTGAAAAGGAAGTTCGGCAACGGCAAGCACGATGAATGAAATAAGGGCGACGCCTGTGACACCATATGTTTCGAACCCATCAGCGGTAGGGCCAATGCTATCCCCTGCATTGTCACCGGTGCAATCAGCAATAACGCCTGGGTTTCGGGGGTCGTCTTCAGGCAAACTAAAGAACACTTTCATCAGGTCGGCCCCAATATCCGCGATTTTTGTGAAAATACCGCCGGCGATACGAAGGGCCGAAGCACCTAACGATTCTCCAATAGCAAAGCCAACAAAACAGGCACCGGCACTTTCACCGGGAACCACAAGTAGTATGATAAGCATCATGATGAGCTCTACACTGATCAGGAGAAGCCCTACGCTCATGCCTGCCTGCAGAGGAATTGAAACCACATCCCAGGGGCGGCCCCTTAATGAAGCAAAGGAGGTACGGCTATTGGCTAAAGTGTTGATGCGGATGCCAAACCATGCTACTCCGTAAGAACCCGAAATACCCAGAATGGTCCATAATAGCACCAAAAACACTTTGTCAATACTCATGTGCGAAAGGAAAAAGAAATAGTAAAAAATGATAACTGCTATGATACCTAACAAAATGATCAGGAAACGTCCTTGTTGTATTAGATATGTTTTGCATGTAGCATAAATGGTTTCTGATACATCAAGCATGCTGTAGTGTACGGGGAGTTTTTTTATGCGCAGGTATTGGATGATACCAAATAATAACCCCATCACAATGATAATAGATGAATACCAGAGAAGCTCACCGCCTGAAAATACATCGGCAAAAAAGCGATTTTTTAGTTCTGGAATTTTAAGGTCGGCTTCACTGGCAAAACTTATGGCTGGCAGGAATGCTGATAGTAAAAGTAAACCTGTTTTTCTCATAGTTGAAAAGTTAAATATTTTCAGAATGCAAACGTATAATTATTTGTTTTTTTCTGCAAACGTTTGCGGGAAAATTTTTCTTAAGCTAAATATTTAGACTTGATTATCAGTAAAATTAATTTTGTGGGTATTACAAATTCATTGAGATTTGATTAGTTTTGCTTTCTTTGTGGAAGCAGAAAAAACTGCCTTTGTGATGAAGAATCATTTCTGAAAATGAGTTATTAATAAATCCTTGAACAGGAGCGATGGATAAAATTAGAATGGAAATTGTGGGGATGTCGTACAGCCAGTTGCAAAGTGGAGCCTATGCACTTATACTGGGAGAAGTGGAAGGAAAACGGCGTTTACCTATCATCATTGGAAGTTTTGAAGCACAGGCTATTGCAATTGCATTGGAAAAAATGAAGCCGGCGCGGCCTCTCACTCACGACCTGTTCAAATCGTTTGCTGAAATTTTTGGTGTTACGCTTATCGAGGTAATAATCAATAAATTTATTGATGGCGTATTCCATGCCGTTTTGGTGTGCGATGATGGTCATAATGTGGTGGAGATAGATTCACGAACTTCGGATGCTGTTGCGTTGGCCCTCAGGTTCAATTGTCCTATTTTTACCACTGAAGCCATCTTAAAAGCTGCTGGTGTAGAAATGGATGCTGCCTCACTCGATGATGAATCCTCGGAGAATGCTGATGCGGAAGCAGATAATCCCTGGTCTGATTATACTGACGAGGAGCTTGAAGAAATGATGAAAAAGGCCATTGAATCCGAAGATTATGAAAGAGCCTCCCAAATAAGAGATGAACTTAAACGCAGAAAATAAAGCGACTAACCTATTTTCAAAGTAATTTTCCAGGAATGAATAAACGCGCAAGTTTACTTACGGTAGTTTTATTGGTCTTTTTCTTTATTCAAATTTTACCTGTTTCTGTTTTAGCCGACTCTACTTCTTCAGTAGTTTCCGATACGTTGGAGCTTCAGCCTGTTGCACACTCGAAAGCCTCCCTGCCCCAAATGGGTGGTTTTAATTTATCATCTTTGCTCAAAGGTTTGATGGGAATGGGTGTACTTGTTGTTCTAACCTGGTTGATGAGTAATAATCGGAAGGCGGTTAACTGGAAAGTGGTTGTTACCGGGTTGGCCATACAAGTTATGCTGGCCGTTGGAGTGCTTTACATACCCCCTGTGCGTTTTATTTTTGAAGCTGGGGGAAAAGTTTTTGTGGAAATCTTAAATTTTACCAGAGCCGGGAGTGAATTTCTGCTGGGCGGGTTGCTCGATGCAAACAAATTCGGATTCATTTTCGCTTTTCAGGTACTTCCCACCATTATTTTCTTTTCTGCATTGATGAGTTTATTGTTTTACCTAGGGGTCATTCAAATTGTTGTTAAAGGGTTTGCCTGGGTGCTTTCCAGGGCTTTAAAAATCAGCGGGCCTGAAAGCCTTTGTGCGGCAGGAAATATTTTTTTGGGTCAAACCGAAGCCCCTTTAATGATTAAGCCTTATTTACCCCGTATGACACGCTCAGAGATTTTTCTGGTAATGACAGCAGGCATGGCCACTATGGCAGGAGGAGTGCTGGCTGCTTACATAAGTTTTTTGGGGGGGACCGATCCTCTTCAACGTCTCCTTTTTGCCAAACATTTATTGGCTGCATCGGTTATGGCAGCCCCGGGTGCTGTGGTTATCTCCAAAATTCTGGTTCCACAAACCGATACCGTTGACCTTACCGTCTCAGTACCGCGAGAAAAAGTAGGCTCCAACGTGTTGGATGCCATCTCTAATGGAACATCGGAAGGACTTAAGCTTGCTGTGAATGTTGCTGCCATGTTAGTGGTTTTCGTGGCCTTTATTGCTATGTTTAATTATATCCTCAGCGATTTGGTAGGCTATTACACCGGCCTTAACGATAAAATTGTGGCTATGACTTCTGGAAAATATTCCGGCCTCACCTTACAATTCGTTCTAGGCTATTTATTTGCCCCTTTAATGTGGTTGATTGGTGTAAATAGCCACGATATCACATTGGTTGGGAGCTTATTAGGGCAAAAATTAATCCTGACAGAATTTGTGGGCTACATCAGCTTAGCCGACTACAAGGCCGCAAACCTATTCACGGATCCCAAAAGTATTATCATTTCAACTTATATTTTATGCGGTTTTGCCAATTTTGCTTCCATCGGCATTCAAATTGGTGGGATCGGCTCGCTTGCGCCCAACCAGCGAAGCCAGCTGGCTGCTTTTGGTTTTAGAGCTCTGCTCGGTGGTACCCTGGCGGCTTTAATGTCGGCCACCATTGTAGCTATGATTACAGGCTAAACTATGCAATGTATATATCCTCTATTCCCTCTGGTTTTCTTTGTAGTGCTACTGGCATCATGCCATCTAAGAGATTATTACGCTCTATCACCCTTGGGCGACGATCACTATTTGCGTATGGTGGTGGAAACACCTGCTGGTGATTGTACACTCTATCAATACGACATTTTTGATCGCAAATTTATTCCTCGTATGCCTATAGCCCATGGTTTACCCGCAAACTGGAATTTGGGCTTCGTGCCCTCAGGAAAACCTGACGCCAAGGTTCCTCGGCTTTCTGAAGTCCTTCTTATAAGTCCAAGAAAATGCCAGGGTACTCTTATAAAAGTAGTTCCAGTGGCTTTGTTGTATTTCACTACTGATTCATCCAAAGCGCTTTTGGTGGCTATTCCAGCCGATCCCTCCGAACGCTATGAAGCTACTGAAGAGGAAGAATTACTCTCACTTAAAAGCCCTGAAATTTTTTCCAGAGTAGAAGAAAAAATCGCTCAACAGATTTTTCAAGCACCTTCTGGGGAGCTTTCGTGGACCGACCAAACAGGTGCCTGGCGATACATCATTCATAGAATGAATAACCTTTAAAATGTAAATTATGAAGCAGTATCTCGATTTGCTCAGATATGTGCTCGAGAAGGGTACCCCCAAAAATGATAGGACAGGAACTGGCACTCGAAGTGTATTTGGTTATCAAATGCGTTTCGACCTGAGCAAGGGGTTTCCCTTATTAACAACTAAAAAGTTGCACACTCGTAGCATTGTTTATGAACTGCTTTGGTTTTTAAAAGGGGATACTAACATCAAATATCTCAATGATAATAAAGTAACTATTTGGAATGAATGGGCTGATGAAAACGGTGATTTGGGACCTATTTACGGTTATCAATGGCGCTCGTGGACTGCTGCCGAAGGACGCACTATTGACCAGATAACTCAGGTGGTAGAATCTATCAAAAACAACCCTGATTCTCGCAGGCATATTGTTAGCGCATGGAATGTAGGCGACCTCGATAAAATGGCCCTGCCGCCGTGCCACATTCTATTTCAGTTTTATGTGGCCCATGGAAAATTAAGTTGTCAGCTTTATCAAAGAAGCGCTGATATTTTCTTAGGAGTCCCATTCAATATTGCTTCCTATTCTATGTTATTGATGATGATGGCACAGGTAACTGGCCTTCAGCCGGGTGAATTTATTCATACCCTGGGTGATGCGCATATATACAACAATCACCTTGAGCAAGTTAAAGTGCAATTAACCCGTGAACCCTATCCCTTGCCAAAACTTATTTTAAACCCAAGGGTACAGTCTATCTTCGACTTTACATTCGAAGATATTCAAATTATCGATTATCAGGCTCATCCTCATATCAAAGGAGAAATTTCTGTTTAATAATTTATGTCGCACCCCATCAGTATTATAGTTGCTATGGCCAACGGTAATGCAATAGGCTTTCAAAACAAATTGCTTTGCCACATCCCGGGCGATCTTAAGCGTTTCAGAGAACTTACCCTATGGCATCCGGTGATTATGGGCAGAAAAACCTGGGAATCTTTGCCTAAAAAACCTCTCCCCGGGCGAATCAATATCATTCTAAGTAAAAACATGAATTATAAGGCCCAAGGAGCTTATGTGGTTCAAAGTCCAGAGGCTGCCTTGGCTCTGTGTGAACCTGAAAAAGAGGTTTTTATTGTGGGTGGTGCTGAAATCTACAAAATTTTTCTGCCGCTGGCCTCTAGGCTGTATATTACGCGGATTTATGAAGACTTTCCGGCAGATACCTTTTTTCCTGCGTTGGATTTAAATCAATGGAAACTCATAGCACAGGAAGATCACCCTGAAGATGAAACCAACTCCCATCATTATACGTATTTGACCTATATTCGCATTTCATAATTTTTTTGGATGAAAACTTGTTTTAGCAGAGCTCGCGCATCAAAGATCTGTTTGTATATATTTTCCATTTTAGTCTACACCTTGGTAATTGTTGGTTTTATTCAGTGCAATAAGAGTGAAGAATATCGCTTTGATACTTCCTACAATAAAGCCTTAACGCAAGATGTTTTGATGGCCGACCTCAATTATCGCAATGTGTTTTACATGATTTATAAATTATCTTTAGATACTTCTTTGCTCAGAAAAGGGAGCGGATTTCTTGATTCTGCATGGGTAATGCAGAATGGGGGTATCTGGGTTTTGGCCTTTGATTCGACAAGGAGAGTTCCCGATGGTTCTATACGTTCAGGGCAGATTCAACTGGATTGGACAGCCCCTCTGACCGATACGGGTTCAGTTGCTAATGTCAGGTTGCATAAGTACCGCGTGAATGGCAAAAACATAAGTGGTTCTTTAAAGATATATCAGTTGTCTATCAATGTATTAAAATTCAAGATGGATATTGATTCAGGGATAATTCGAATGAAGGGCCAGGTGAGATATAATGGCTCATTTATACTACGCAGAAGCTCTGGAGCTTCTACCCAGTACACTTGGGGTGATGATATTTTTCGAATTTTGGGCAATGCCGAAGGCAGGGGAGCAGAGAACGATAGATTCAGATACAGTACAACCGACACCCTAACCTGGCGCTTCCCCTGTAGGTACCTTTCAGGGGGAGGAGGCTTAATTGAAATGCCTGATTTTGAAATCAACCGAATAGAGATCGAATACGCCAAAGTGAATGAATGCTCTGGTGCAGTGAGTGTTACCTACCAATCAAAACCGGCCAATGGTGCCATTCGTAAGATAAAGACCGAGACGCTATCCATCAATTTTTAACAAAGGTTAATAAAGGTACAAAGTGGAAACTTTGCCGGCCTGAACCATCATTTCTACCTTGAATTTAAATCCCTATCATCAAAAAATAATTGACTTACTCTATGCATAAATTCTTGATATTATCTTTTTTATTTGTTCTAATTTCATGCGTAAACAAGCAAGGGGATAAAAGGGAAACCTTGCCGCCTTTTTCGTTGAAAGATGTTCAATACCGTTCATTTCTTTATTTCCGTGAAACAGCCGATTCTGCGACCACGCTTATTCCTGACCGTTGGCCCACCCCCTCTTTTTCAAGCATAGCAGCGCAAGGTTTTGGATATGCTGCCTGGATTGTGGGAATAGAAAATGGATGGGTGCGTCGTGAAGAAGCTGCGACCTGGGTACTTAAATCTCTACGTTTTTTGCGAAATCTCCCCCAGGGTCCTGAAGAACAGGGGATGGCTGGCTATAAAGGTTTCTTTTACCATTTTCTGGATATGAAGACTGGCCGAAGGTTTCAGCAGGTTGAGCTTTCATCCATCGACACCGGTTTGTTGATGGCCGGTATTTTAACTTGCATGACGTATTTCGATACGGACAATGCTACTGAAGCTGAGATAAGGCAATTGGCCAATGAGCTATACAGAAGGGTGGAGTGGGATTGGATGTACGATAGAGAAAAGCAGGCGCTAAGTATGGGATGGCATCCTGAAAAGGGCTTCATTCCTGCTTGGTGGACGGGATACAACGAAGCCATGATATTAAATATTATGGCGATGGCTTCACCCACCCATCCTATACCCACAGAGGCCTGGCAGAGTTGGGTTGAGCCCTACCATTGGGCCCATTTTAAGGGATTCCCCCACGTGAATTTTGGCCCTTTGTTTGGCCATCAATATTCTCATATGTTTATCGACTTCAGAGGCATTCAGGATGATTACATGCGTAGCAAAGAAATGGATTATTTTGAAAACTCTCGACGAGCCACACTGGCTAATCGCGCCTATTGCCTCGAGGCAAATGCAATATTTCCACATTACAACGATTCGGTCTGGGGCCTTACAGCCTGCGATGGTCCTAAGGATACATTGATACATGTTGAGGGCCACCCAATTCACATTATGGGGTATTCAGCTCGTGGAGCTGCTGCTAATTACCTGGTAGATGATGGTACCATTGCTCCAACGGCTGCAGGCGGATCGATTCCTTTTGCCCCCCAGCAATGCATTCAGGCTCTTAGGGGTATTTACAATAGGTATGGCCATCAGATCTACGGTCCTTATGGTTTCAAAGATGCTTTTAATCCTTTGTTTAAGTGGGGTACAGGAAATGAAGAAGGCTGGTTTGATGTAGATTACTTGGGTATTGACCAGGGCCCTTTTGTGCTACAAATTCAAAATTACGAAAACGGCTTGATTTGGAATATATTGAAAAAGAACCCTTTTATTGTTGAAGGATTGCGCAAAGCAGGGTTTGCAGGAGGCTGGCTTGCAGAGGTCAAACCGTAAAGTCGAAACTATCTTTACGCGTCACTTCATAAACGTCCTGACTAAACATGTAGTATCTTGCTGGTTTGTGAGGTACATTGATTTGCTTTTCGTTGATGGGTACAACACAGCTTATTTGGGCTATTTTTTTTCTGAAATTGCGTTTATCGAAAAGGGTTCCAAGAATTATTTCATAAAGTTTTTGTAACTGCGTAAGAGTAAATTTCTTAGGTAGCAACTCGAAAGCTAAAGGATTGCGCTTGACCTCGTTGCGCAACATCTCCATGGCTTTGTCAATAATGCGGTTGTGATCGAAGGCAAGCGTGGGAATATCTTTAACAGGAACCCATCGCGCGTTGGTGGTAGGAATATAATTCGGCGATTCAATCTGATCGAGGTTAACCAAGGCGAAATATGCAATGGTTATAACTCTTTCTTCAGGATGGTCAATGCTACGAAGCCATTCGAGATCTCGGGGCTCGCGTTTAAGACGGTTTACTTCGCCAAAAGCTTGCATCTGCTTCAGGTAAACATTTCGCAACCCTGTTAAATCTTGAAGAATGCGATGAGCCGCTGCATCGATGTCCTCGTCCCAACGAACCAGGTCCCCAGGAAGTTTTAAATCTAAATACTCTTGGCCCTGATATATCATCCTGCGTTCAATCAGCAAAACGGCTAAATTTTCAAGATTATAGCCTAAAACCACACAATCCACCGAAACATGCGGAATAACATTTGGATCCATATTGGGCGCTTTGGGTGAACAATTAGTCTTGAATAAGCAAATTTATGAAAATTCGTATCATTTTAACATTTGAAATCACTTATTGTAAAAACAACGTTTTGTTAATTAAGTGTTGATTGGTTGTTTAGTTTATAAAATTTATAAAATATTGAAATTTAATATTTAAATCAAACACCAATAAAGATTTTTTAAAAATAGTGTAAATTTTTGTTTAAATATTTTATCTTTGTGTTGTGTTTATTTTACACTTTGTGTTCTGGCTTGCATGATTTGTTAAAAATAATTTGCATAAGCTTAGGCTGTTGTCCTTCAAAATATAGTTCGTTTTGAATCTATTGATCGCAGGGATTAAATTTAACCTTCATTCATAACCAGCTCATTAATTTAACTAATGTTAAACCTAAAACCAAAACTTGTATGAGAAAATTGATTTTTACTTGGGCAGCGTTTTTTATGCTGGCCCATGCAGGGTTGGCCCAAGAGGTCATCAGTGTAAAAGGCCAGGTAAAAGACAAGCGCGATGGTTCCACACTTCCCGGAGTTACTGTAATGGTGGTTGGCAAGCAGACCGGAACAGTGACAGACATCAACGGCAATTACTCGCTCAATGTGGAGAAAAATGCTGTATTGCGTTTCAGTTTTGTGGGTATGAAGACACAGGAAATTCCTGTGAATAACCGGACCCGTATTGATGTTGAGATGGAAGCTGCTATATCGCAGCTCGAAGAGGTAGTAGTTGTGGGTTATGGTTCTACAAAGAAAATGGACCTAACCGGCTCGGTTACTACCGTCAAATCAGACAAGTTGAGTTATCAACCAGCCTCTAACATTGGGTCTGTGTTGCAAGGCAAAGTAGCAGGGGTGCAAGTAACAAACAGCGGAGCTCCCGGGGCTGCACCTACCATTCGTGTTCGTGGGCTGGGTACCGTAAACTCATCAGCTGATCCCTTGTATGTAGTAGATGGAGTTGTTACCAACGATATCAGCTTTTTGAGCCCCACGGATATAGAGACTACAACCATTTTGAAAGATGCCTCTGCCTCTGCTATTTATGGTGTAAAAGCTTCCAATGGTGTGATTATCATCACCACCAAACGAAATACGGGCAATAAGCCTGCAATGACTTACAACGCCTATGCTGGCTTTCAGACCGCAGTCAATGAACTCCCCTTGGCTAATAATACCCAATACATTGAACTGATAAATGAAAAAAACAAGCTTCAAAAAGAAGCAGCAGGCCAAACATACACTCCTCTGGATCCTGCCAATTTTCCTAACTACACCAATTGGTACAAAGAAGTGATGCGCAGTCAGGCCTATGTAACCAATCATGATATGAGTTTTTCGGGTGGTACGGGAAAAAATCTTTACTTGTTTGGCGCGGGTTATTTCAAGCAGGAAGGTTTATTGTTGAATCAAACTTACGAACGTTTAAACCTTCGTTCTTCCATCGACATGGAAGTGAATAAACATGTTAAAGTAGGTTATTCGGCCACTCTCTCTGGTTTCCGTACCAACGATGCCCCCTCGGTATTTTACGAAGCTTACGTGGCTCCACCGGTTTTTAAACCTAAAATGGACGATGACAGCACATTTACAAATCCGGTTGGCCTGGGTTTGGGCAATTTCTCAAATCCTGCCGCTTCGCTGTACTATTTCAATAGCAAAAGCAATGGCTTGAGATTGGTGGGCAGTGTCTATGCCGAAATAGGGTTTGCCAAATACTTTACCTACCGCACACAATATGGTACCGATCTGGGCTATGCTCGCAACCGAAGTTATACGCCTTATTACTACGTATCGCCCACTCAAAAAGATACAAACCGCACAATGAGCCGTTTATGGACCTATAATTATAAAGGTGTATGGGATAATACCATCACCTTTGAAAATAATGTGGGGCCTCACCGCATTAAAGCCATGGCAGGTATGGCTGCCCAGTATGAACGTACCCTTGGAACATCAGGTTCTCGTTTGGGTGTACCCTACTTGGGCGAAAATACTCTTTACTTAAGCCTTGGCAGATCTAAAACAAGCCAAGTTAGCGATTGGGGAAGCAAAGTAACAGCCCTTTCTTATTTCGGTCGAGTCAACTATTCTTTGTTCGATAAATATTTGTTTACTGCTACATTACGAACCGATGGTAGCTCGGTGTTTCCCAAAAACGACCGTTGGGATCTCTTCCCATCTGCGGGGCTGGGTTGGGTAATTACCAGTGAAGAGTTTATGCAAGGACAAAAAGTTTTTGACTTTTTAAAACTTAGAGGGAGCTGGGGACTTAATGGTAACAACCGAATTCCAGCAAATGTCTATACCCTAACTGTTGAACAAGGGGGAATACTCAATACAGCTTTTGGACAGGGCGGTAATGTTGTAATTGCTGAAGGTGCCAACATTACCTCGGCTGTTCCTCCTCAGTTGAAATGGGAGAAGATGCACGAAATTGATATTGCCCTCGAAGGTCAAACCCTCAACGCAAGACTCAATTTCGAAGTAGACTTATACTGGCGAACCACCAAAGACGCTATCTTCCCGCTTACCCTCTCATCTACTGCAGGGACCTCCGGGTCGTATCTCTCCAACAATGCGGATATTCTCAACCGCGGTGTCGAGCTGACCCTGGGTTGGAATGACAAGGTGGGAGACTTTAGCTATGATCTTAATTTCAACTATGCCTTCAACCACAATGAGGTGAAAAAACTCCGCGAGGGGACATTGGGAATCTACGGAGGTAATTTGCCCGTGGGTGGCTTTTTCAGCACCTATACGGTGCTGGGAATGCCTATTGGAAGCTATTATGGACGCAAGGTTATTGGCATTTTTCAAACCAAAGATGAAGTTATTAACTATGTTAATGCCGAAGGCAAGAAACTGCAGCCCAATGCAAAGCCTGGCGATTTTAAATATGAAGATGTGGATGGCAATGGAGTAATTGACAATAAAGACCGCATTTTTATTGGAAATGCTATCCCCAAATCCCAAGCAGGTTTTTCTGCTACCCTGGCTTATAAAGGCCTGGATTTCACCATCGACATTTATGCTCGCTGGGGTAATATGATTTATAATGCTAAACGTGCCCAACGCCTGGGTAATGAAAATTACGACCTCGATTTTTATAACAATCGCTGGCATGGTGAAGGGACAAGCAATACCTATCCATCGGCCGACCTAACCGGCGACAATATGCTCCCCAATACCTGGTACTTCGAAGATGGTGCCTTCATGCGCGTAAGGACCATACAGTTGGGGTATTCTGTGAATAAAGAATTTTTGAAGAGATTGGGAATCAGCAGTCTAAGGTTTTATGCCAATGCGACCAATCCTATCAACCTTTTCGGATACAATGGTTTTAACCCCGAAATCCCCGGAGGGTCGAGTACTTCGCAGGGTATCGACTTAAATGTTTATCCCATGTCGGCTACATACAACATTGGAGTTAACCTCAATCTGTAAAAATGAAAGGAGATACGATTATGAAAACTTACAAATCTATATTTTCAATTCTGGTTGTTTCGCTAATTCTCTCACTAACAGCCTGCAAAGATTATCTTGACTTTGAACCTGAAGGCCAATTACCTGCTAAAGGTTTTTTCGAAAAACCTGAAGACGCCATCAAAGGGGTCAATTCGATTTATGCCCATTTAAGGGCCTGGGAAATGGTGTCTTTTGCTTACATTATCATGCAAGAAATCCCCTCAGACAATGCCATTAAAGGAAGTGAAACCGGCGATGCAAGCTTCATCAACGACTACGATCAGTTTACCTATACCCCCAATCAGTTTGTACTTAATGATTATTGGAGAGGCCGTTACAGAGGAATCAACCTCGCCAATCAATGCATTACCAATATTCCAAAAATTCAGATGGATGAAGCAATGAAGGCTCGGTTGTTGGGTGAAGCTAAGTTCTTACGTGCGCTTATTTATTTCGATTTGGTCAGAGCCTTTGGCGACATACCAATGCCCTTGAGCGTACCTGTAGGCCCTGAAATCTATGTACGTACCCCCAAAACTGAGGTTTATAAACAAATAGAAAAAGACCTGCTTGATGCTGCTGCGGTACTTCCAACCACTTATGGCGCTGCCGACAAGGGCCGTGCCACCAGCGGTTCGGCTAAAGGATTGTTGGCCAAGGTTTATCTTTACTTGCAGGATTACAACAAGGCCAATGAAATGGCTACCGATGTGATCAACTCTGGCGTTTACAGTCTTGAACCCGATTTTTATAAAGTGTTCAGGGTTGAGACCGAAAATGGACCTGAATCTGTTTTCGAGATTCAATGCAATGAAGTGGAAGGTCAATGGGATCTTTCTTTCTGCCAACACTCCGAGGTGCAAAGCGTTCGTGGCCAATGGGGCTGGGGGTTCAATATTCCCACCGACAATCTTATTGCTGCTTTTGATAATGCAGGAGATGAAATTCGTAAAAGAGTAACTGTTCTTTTCAGGGGCGACACAACCCCCGATGGAGATGTAATTCAAGGTGTAGCAGCCCTTGAAGGAGTAGAGGGTACTCCAAGATACAATGGCAAAGCTTATTATCCCTCCTGGAGACAGGTATTTGGCCCGTATGGTGCAGGGCAAAATGTGCGGGTACTTCGTTATGCTGAAATTCTCCTTATTGCTGCAGAAGCCAGGGTAAGGTTGGGTGATGTAAGTGGTGCTGCACAGGCTCTTAACCTTGTAAGGCAAAGAGTGGGTCTGGCTCCGATTAATAATCCTACACTCGACGATATTTTGCGCGAACGCAGACTCGAATTGGCCATGGAGGGTGATCGCTTTTTTGACCTGGTTCGAACAGGTAAAGCCGCAGAAGTTTTAGGACCCTTGGGATTTACACCTGGAAAAAATGAAGTGTTTCCCATCCCTCAACAGCAAATTGAGCTTTCAGAAGGTAAACTTACCCAAAATCCGGGCTATTGATAACCCTACTATTTAACTTTGAGGCTGCCGGGCATAACCGGCAGCTTTCAATCCTTCTTAAAATGAAAAAGCTTTTATTGATATTTCTTCTTTGGTGTTTTTTTCCCCCTGTGCTTCAGGCCCAAATAGAACCTCCAGTTCATCTCCGCGTTAATGCATATGAAAGGCACAACACGCTACGATGGGAAAAAAGCCCTTCGCCCAACATTGCAGGCTATCGCGTCTATCGTTCTAAAAATGGTGGAACATCCTACCAATTTATCGGTGCGACAACCGCCGAAGAATTCATGTATCTCGACTACATGGGAACGGTAAGCTTGCCCATGCAGGTTATATATGCTGTTAAAGCTTACAATCAGGCCGGAGAAGTATCTGAGTATTCTGTTCCTGACACGGCTTTTATGCATTCGTTGAGCGATGAAGAACTGCTCGATATGGTGCAAGAAGCAACATTTTACTATTTTTGGGATTATGGCCATCCTGTGTCGGGTATGGCACGCGAAAGATTGGGCTCAGGCGAGACCGTAACGACGGGTGGAACTGGATTTGGTATTATGGCCATTCTTGTTGGCATTCATCGAGGTTATATTTCAAGGGAAGAAGGCCTAACCAGGCTTTTAAAAATATGTAATTTTTTGAAAAACGCCGATAGATTTCACGGGGCCTGGCCGCATTGGATGAATGGTACTACGGGCAATGTCATTCCATTCAGCACATACGATAATGGCGGGGATCTGGTTGAAACCGCCTTTCTGGTCCAGGGGCTACTCACAGCACGTTCTTTTTTCGATGGCGAGGGTGCAGAGCCTGATTTGCGAAATTTAATTACTGAACTCTGGGAATCGGTAGAGTGGGATTGGTATAGTAGAGGAGGTAATGTGCTTTATTGGCATTGGTCACCCAATTATCAATGGCAAATTAATATGCAAATCAGAGGTTTTAATGAAACACAGATCGTTTATTTATTGGCTATTTCCTCACCAACCCATTCAGTACCGGCTTCATTGTATCACACAGGTTGGGCTGGTGCCCCATATTATGTAAATGGAAAAACATTTTATGGATATAAAATTGATGTGGGCTGGGATTATGGGGGACCTTTGTTTTTCACGCATTATTCCTATTTAGGCTTTGATCCCCGGAACAAAAAGGACAAATACACCAATTATTTCATCAATAATCGCAATATCTCGCTGATTCATTATGCATATTGTATTGCCAATCCACAGCACCATGCCGGTTACAGCGATGAATGCTGGGGCTTAACCGCTAGCGACGACCCCGATGGTTATACCGTTCATGAGCCTACTGCTTCACGCGACAATGGAACCATAAGTCCGACAGCTGCATTAAGCGCATTTCCTTATACACCCGAAGAATCTATGAAGGCATTAAGGTATTTTTACCGCAGCCTTCCGCGATTATGGGGAAAATATGGTTTTTTTGATGCTTTTAATCAGGAACGCAATTGGTGGGCAACTTCATATTTGGCTATAGACCAGGGGCCTATCATTTGTATGATCGAAAATTATCGTTCGGGATTGCTTTGGGAGAAGTTTATGGCCAACCCTGAGATCAGTCCTTCGCTTCAAGCCATTGGCTTTGTGAATGATCCACAAGGATTAGATGAATGGGTAGATGGACCTTTTAAGGCCATACTCTATCCTAATCCATTTTCCCAACATGTATTTTTGATTGTAGATTCACGAATATCTGTAGCGGCTCAAATTTCAATCATCGATGCGCTGGGACGAACCCTCTGGATGAAAAAAGAATATTTGCAGTCTGGTACCCAAATACTTTCTATAGATTTAGATTTTTGTAAAAAGGGTTTATACTACCTAAAACTTACTACCAACGAAGGGCAAAATACACTGAAATTTATAAAATTTTAGAATTAAAAAAAGTTAATTGTACGTGAATAAAAGTAAAAAAAATCATTATATTTGCACGCACTAACCATGTTAAACCTAAAATTCAAGATTATGAAAAAACTTTTACTTTCTGTATTTCTGGTTTCTGCTATAATAAATTTGTTAGCAGCACCTGTTCAGGTTACATTCAATGTCAATATGGCTCCAGCAGGGCTCAATGGGGAGCAAGTTTGGATTGCCGGAAATTTTGGTGGCGATTGGGGAACATGGAACGAACCTGGCACCAATCCCAATTGCGAAATGACTGACCCTGATGGGGATGGATATTACAGCATTACCATGCTGCTTGAACCCGGTGATTATCAATTCAAGTTTTTTAAAGGCAATGGATGGAATGGTGGCGAATGGCCCGGCGATCCCAATCGTGTTGTAACCATTACTATTGCATGGGATCACTTCTACACCTGGGGACAAAAAGTCCAAGATCCTCAGGTATTGGCCGATTTTGAAGATGGAACGTGGGGTATAATGACTCCTCATGTATTAGGTTGCGGCGAATACGACGATCCCAACCTACACCCCATTGAAGACACTTACACAGTGGTTGACAATCCCGCTCCCGATGCTATGAATCCCAGTGCAAAGGTGTTGAAGTTTAAACGTTGGGGTACCGCTGTAGGTGGTGTACCTTGGGGGGGGTTCTGGGCTAATTTGATGCCCTATGCCGATGCACAGGTCAACAAGTATGTACATGTTAAACTTTGGAAACCTGAAATCTCCCCGGTTAAATTTAAACTCGAAAATGGACCCTCAGGTACTCTCGAAATCCCCAGTGTGAATGCTCAGCAGCTCACTGGTCAGTGGGAAGAATTTGTATTTGACTATTCTGAAAAATTCAGCCAGTTTAAAATTGCTGTTCTGCTGCCCGACTTTGGCGATCCCTTTAATCGTACAGACCCAATAGATATTTACATTGACGATATTGTTATTAACAGCAACCCCAATACCGCCAATGGAATCATCAACAACAACAAAGTTTTCTTGATGTATCCCAATCCGGTAAAAGAAAAGCTCTACATCGAAAACTTTGGCCGTGTTGAACGCGTAACCATCTACAACCTTGCAGGCCAGCTTATGAAAGTTTTGGAGCCCAATACATCCTCAAAGATTGCTGTCGATTTTTCAAACTTCAATTCCGGACTCTATTTGGTGAATGTAGTTAATAGCGAAGGCAAATCCGTTACACATAAAATTCAGAAATAATTCAATTTAATTCATCAGAGCTGCCCGGTCAAAATGCGGCCGGGCAGCTTTTTTATGGAAAGTTAATCAATCAATTACTTATGAAAAAATATTTTCTTTCGTTTGTTGCACTTATAGGGTTAATTGGAGTATTTGGGCAGCAACCTACAGGGGGTAAGCAGGTTGCTGTATCAGGTGATGCGGTTTTTATAAAAAAGGTCCAAGCT
>CALJNV010000219.1 GCA_937981455.1 uncultured Bacteroidales bacterium
ATATGAAAAAGCAAGAAATTATGTAATACCTGCTTCTTTGGCTATATTGTATGATTTTGAAAACATCGGAGTGTCAACCGATACGCTGAAAGCACATCCTATAGCCTGGAGGATCGACAGCCTGGTAAAACTACCCCACGACACGGTCCAGGTATACTACCTGTGGAATGGATTTCCAGAACAGATGCAATTGGTAAAAATAAAAGGACGCTGGAAAGTCATTTTTTAAAAGAGAATGAATGAATATAAGGCGCCGGTATAAAAACACGCTATTCCTTTAAATGCGTAACTTTGCCGGGTCAAAAAGTTTTCCATGCAACCTTTCACCGAATATTTGCGCTACTTGAGCCGCGGAGTAAAGCAATGGCTCATCGACTCGGGGCTTAGCAATCTCTTTGCCACCGCTCTGACCGATTATATGTGGCTCATAGGTCTTTTTTTATTGAGCGTCATTGTTTTTTATATTACGAAAAACATAGTCTATCGCTTGATCAGACGGATGGCCCGGCGGTCGAAAACCCCTTTCGACGATTTTCTGATCGAACGTAAATTCTTTGCAAGGCTTTGCTACCTGGTACCGGCGTATCTTTTCCAGATGCTGCTACCCTTGGTTATAAACCAAATGCAAGGTTTGATCACCTTTTTGCAGACCTTAACTAGTATTTACATCACTTTTATTATACTGTTGGCCATTGATGCCTTTCTCAATGCTAGCCACGACCTTTATCTGACAAAACCTTTGTCGAAAGACAAACCGATAAAAGGTTTTGTACAGATCGTTAAAATTATCATATATTCTTTTGGTGTCATAATTATTATTGCTCTTTTAACGGGCAAAAAACCTTTGGCATTGTTGGGTGGTTTGGGGGCTATCTCAGCCATTCTGCTATTAGTTTTCAAAGACAGCATTTTAGGCTTTGTGGCTGGCATTCAGCTTACTTCCAACAACATGTTACGCATAGGAGATTGGATAACCATGCCCAAGCATGAAGCCGACGGTACTGTTCGCGAAATAACCCTAACTACTGTAAAGGTTGAAAACTTTGATAAAACCTTTACTTTTATCCCGGCTTATTCCCTCGTTTCCGATTCTTTTCGCAACTGGAGGGGCATGGAAGAAGCCGGTGTAAGAAGGATTACCCGTGCGATAAACATCGACATGAATAGCGTTAAGTTTTGCACCCCTGAACTACTTCAGAAATTTGAGCAAGTAGCTGTTCTTCAAGAATATATTCGTAAAACCGAAGCAGAAATTCAGGCGTATAACCAGCAGTTCGGGTTTGATAACTCGGTACTCGTTAATGGCCGCAGACAGACGAACTTGGGCGTTTTCAGGGCATATCTGATCAATTACCTCAAGCACAATCCCAACATTAGTAATGCCCATACCCTGATTGTTCGTCATTTAGCCCCCACAGAGAAAGGATTGCCCATTCAAATTTATTGTTTTGCCAATACCACAGAATGGGCGGTCTACGAAAAGATACAAGCCGATATTTTTGATCATGTAATAGCCATCATTCCCTTTTTCGAGCTGCGTGTTTTTCAAAATCCTACAGGAGCCGATTTCAGGGGCCTGATAAATTAAACAGGACATTTCCAGACATTTTTCAACGAAGGTTTTTCAGCGCCATTCAAGAATCACCTGCGCTAGATATTTTGCATTCAATCAGAAAATCCATTAAACTCATCAATAGATGTTTCATTGCTTTTGGGGTATTATGCGATAAGCCTTAATCGATCGATTGAGACATGCACATAACTTCTTTTACAAAGGTAAAATCACCAAAGCTAAAGCAAGAATTTCTGTAAAATAGGGCGCAAGAAACAGGTACAAAAAGCCCAAGGTTTTTAGAACGCTTATAAATTTATGGATGACGAATGCAAAAAAGTGCAAACGTTTTCGGGGTATGAAATTAATCTTTATTTTCGTAGCCAGAACCCTTTTGTTAAAAACATCTAAAAATCAATCTTATGGCCAAAGTTAAAGGAGATGTGGTGATCGACATAGAAAGATGCAAGGGTTGCGAAATATGCAACACGGCATGCCCCAACCAGGTGCTCTCCATGTCGACACAGGTTAACAGCAAGGGATACAGATTTGCCATCAAAGTAAATGCAGACTGCATTGGCTGTGCCAACTGCGCAATTGTGTGTCCCGACGGAGTTATCACAGTTTACAAAACAAAAGTTTAACAGAATAAAAACACAAGGCATGAAAGAGCTAAGGTTAATGAAAGGCAACGAAGCAATAGCTGAAGCTGCCATCCGTGCCGGTGCTGATGCTTATTTTGGATATCCCATTACTCCGCAGAGTGAAGTGATAGAGTATCTAATGGCAGAAAAGCCGCACGAGAGAACCGGTATGGTAGTTTTGCAGGCCGAAAGTGAAGTTGCCGCCATAAATATGGTGTATGGAGCGGCTGCCTGCGGAAAACGGGTTATGACTTCTTCTTCGAGTCCCGGCATCAGTTTGAAACAAGAAGGCCTATCATATATAGCAGGTGCTGAATTACCCTGCTTAATCCTCAATGTAGTAAGGGGCGGTCCCGGTCTGGGAACTATTCAACCCTCACAAAGCGATTATTTTCAAGCCACCAAAGGAGGGGGACATGGCGATTATCGTTTGCTGGTGCTTGCACCCGCATCGGTTCAAGAAATGTACGATTTCGTAAAATTAGCATTTGACCTGGCTTTCAAATACCGCAATCCTGTGATGATCCTTTCTGATGGGGTCATAGGTCAAATGATGGAAAAGGTAGAAATTGGCGAACAATATGCCCGTCTTACCAACGAGCAAATCGATGAATTATATCCTTGGGCCACAACCGGAAAGAAGACTGGGCAGGATCGCCGTATCATCACCTCCCTGGAACTTGATCCCGGCAGGCAAGAGAAACATAACCTAAAGTTGCAAGCCAAGTATAAGAAAATGCAGGAAGAGGAAGTTCGATATGAATCCTTGAACTGTGAAGACGCAGAATATTTGCTGGTAGCTTTTGGATCATCAGCGCGCATTTGCCAAAAAGCGATGGATTTAGGTAGAGCCCAGGGGCTTAAAATCGGTTTGCTTCGTCCTATCACGCTCTATCCTTTTCCCTCGGAAGTGCTTAACGATCTGGCCTCAAAGGTGAAAGGCATTTTAACAGTAGAAATGAATGCTGGCCAGATGGTAGAAGACGTTCGCCTGGCTGTATGCGGAAAAGTAAAGGTAGAACACTATGGTAGATTTGGAGGAATGATCCCCTCTCCTACAGAAGTTCTTCAGGCTCTCGAACAAAAAATCATCGGAGGATAAAGCATGGAACAGAATTTTGATTTACCTGAAATTCATACACCTGAGAATCTAGTTTATACTAAAACAAAGGTTCTCACCGATAATGTCATGCATTACTGCCCCGGCTGTGGACACGGCACCACTCACCGATTGGTGGCAGAAGTGATAGATGAAATGGGGATACAAGGCCAGGTAATTGGAGTGGCACCGGTAGGTTGCTCTGTCCTTGCCTATAATTATTTTGATATTGACATGCAGGAAGCTGCCCACGGTAGAGCACCCGCAGTAGCCACAGGTATAAAAAGGGTATTCCCCGACAAATTTGTTTTTACTTACCAAGGTGACGGTGATTTGGCGGCTATTGGTACCGGTGAAACGATTCATGCCTGCAACCGGGGGGAAAATATTACTATACTATTCATCAACAATGGCATTTACGGAATGACGGGTGGACAAATGGCACCCACCACCCTTCCCGGTATGCCAACAAGTACTTCCCCCTATGGACGCGATGTTAAAATGATGGGTAATCCTTTGAAAATCACCGAACTGGTAGCCATGCTTCCAGGCACTTATTTTGTGACGCGTCAGGCCGTGCATACCCCTGCTCTGGTCCGAAAGGCAAAAAAAGCAATTCGTATGGCCTTCGAAAACCAAAAATTAAACCGTGGTGTAAGCTTTGTAGAAATTGTATCAAACTGCAATTCTGGTTGGAAACTTCCCCCTGTACAGGCTATCAAATGGCTGGAAGAAAACATGCTTCCATTCTACCCATTAGGCGATATTAAAGTAAATGGAGAAATGGTTAGCAAATAATTTAATAAAAATCAATGGATTATGATAGAAGAAATTATTATTGCAGGATTTGGCGGACAGGGTGTGCTCTCAATGGGTAAAATTTTGGCCTATGGAGGACTCATGCAAGGACAGGAGGTAAGCTGGATGCCCTCTTATGGCCCTGAAATGCGTGGCGGCACTGCAAATGTAACCGTAATACTTAGCGACGAACGCATAAGCTCCCCTATACTCAGTCAATTCGATACCGCCATTATACTCAATCAGCAGTCCCTCGATAAATTTGAAAAATCAGTAAAACCTGGAGGCCTGCTTCTTTATGATCCCAATGGTATCACACGACACCCAGTGCGTACCGATATTAACATTTACCGCATTGAAGCTGCTGCAGAAGCAGCCCGCTCTGGTATGGTCAAAACCTTCAACATGATTGTGCTGGGCGCATTTCTTAAACTTAAACCCATTGTTAAAATGGAAAATATGGAAAAAGGATTGGCCAAATCGTTGCCTCTGCGCCACCATAAACTCATACCTGCCAACATGGATGCCATTCGCAAAGGAATGGAATTGGCCGAACCCGTTGCTGTTATCGCCTGAAAATACCGCACACTGATTTTGTATTTAATACAATTTTCTAAACTCTCTGCCCATAACCTGGAAAGTTCTATGCAGAGAGTTTTTCGATTTTTAATGCACCAAATTCTATTCATTATCAATTCTTTTCAAGTGTTTATTGAGGAAAATTATTAGAAAAAGCGACAAATCGAAAAATCTTTGAATAGAACACGAATATCTAGGGTTTAAATCTGTTTAGGCTTTCACAATAAACGCATAAATTTGCTCCGCCTATGAGTTTACCCCAGGATGTGTATAGTTGATGAATCCTGGTTCTTTAATTTTCAAGGTATTATTCTAAAAAATTAAGCTCATGTCCATGTTGATCAGACCCCGCAATCCAAGAAGAAGGTAAAAAACATGAAAAGAACAATATTTTGGTTTCATTTTTTTCATTTGAAGGCAAGAATTATCTCTAGAATCCGTCCGGTCCATACGACGGCTAAGATGTTTTAATATCTAATCTAACCCAAAAAATCAAACGCTATGCAAATCACAGAAGTTAGAGCAATGGAAATTTTAGATTCGCGGGGAAATCCCACAGTGGAAGTAGAAGTTACCCTTGACGATTACTCCAAAGGCCGTGCAGCCGTGCCCAGTGGTGCTTCCACCGGAGAACGCGAAGCCACAGAACTACGCGACGCCGACCCCAAACGCTATGGAGGAAAAGGGGTTCTCAAGGCTGTCGAAAACGTGAACCATATCATTGCAAAAGCCATTGAAGAAAAATCATTCGTCAATCAACGCGAACTGGATTATTTCTTAATAGAGCTTGATGGTACGGAAAACAAATCGCGGTTGGGAGCCAATGCCATATTAGGCGTTTCGATGGCATTTGCACGTGCCATGGCCAACTACCACGGTATGGAACTTGTCCATTTCATCGGAGGATGCAATGCTGGATTGCTGCCAGTTCCCTGCATGAACATTATCAATGGCGGAAAACATGCCGACAATAATGTAGATTTTCAAGAATTCATGATAGCTCCCCACAATGCACCCAATTTTCGTGAATCCATTCGTATGGGTATTGAAGTTTTCCACACCTTAAAAGGTATTCTGAAGAAAAAAGGATATTCAACCGGAGTTGGCGATGAAGGCGGGTTTGCACCCGATTTGAAATCCAATGATGAAGCCGTGGAAGTAATTCTGGAAGCCATAGTAAAAGCGGGTTACAAGCCAGGCGACGACGTTTCCATTTGCCTTGACCCGGCAACCAGCGAAATGTGGGACGAAGGGAAATATTTATTTTTCAAAAGCACACAAAAACACATAAGCAGCGATGAGTTAATAAAACTGTGGGAAAGTTGGGTGAACCAATATCCCATTGTGCTGATTGAAGACGGCTTGGCAGAAAATGACTGGGAAGGCTGGGCGCAGCTTACTCAGGTATTGGGGCATCGCATCGAGCTAGTAGGCGACGATATTTTCTGCACCAATAAAAAGATTTTGCAAAAGGCCATTGAAAAGCAGGTAGCCAATTCCATACTCATTAAATTGAACCAGATTGGTACGCTCACCGAAACACTTGAGACCATAGAGCTGGCCCGCACCCATGGATACAATTGCTTTGTTTCGCATCGTAGTGGCGAAACCATTGACAGCTTTATTGCCGATCTGACGGTAGCCATTGGAGCAGGTCACCTAAAAACCGGTAGTGGTTGCCGCGGGGAACGAATTGAGAAATTCAACCAGCTCCTGCGCATTGAACAGATGCTAGGATCAGCAGCTCGTTTTGCTGGAAAAACAACATTTAAGAACGTAAAATAATCTTTTATGCGTAAACTACAGGGACCGGTTATTTTTGTTGTTCTCATTGGTTTTGTAAGCCTTTTCAGCGACATGGTCTATGAGGGTGCCAGAGGGGTAACCGGCCCCTTTTTAGAATCGTTAAAAGCCAATGCCTTCGTTGTAGGGTTATTTGCAGGTCTTGGAGAATTTATTGGATATGGCTTGCGGCTGTTTTCAGGAATCTGGGCCGACAAAACAAAAAAATACTGGAGCTTTGTTTTTACGGGCTATGCGCTCAATTTGCTATCGGTTCCCCTCATGGCCCTGGCTGGATACTGGCAAATAGCCGTTGTTTTGATGATGATGGAAAGATTGGGCAAGGCCATACGGACCACCTCGCGCGATGCCCTCATGGCAGCTGCATCGGCCAATATGGGCAGGGGTTGGGCTTTTGGGCTCCACGAAGCTTTAGACCAGATTGGTGCCACCTTGGGTCCACTCATCATGATGGCTGTACTCTATTTTTCTAATAATCATTACCCTGCAGCATTTACATGGACCCTAATCCCTGCAATTATCGCCTTAACTTTACTTTGGGTTTCAAAATCTAAAGAACCACCCAAACCTACCCATGGTACAAAATATCGTTTTGAAAAAATATCGGACCTTTTCCGTCACAAACCCTTTATTTTATATTTAATAGGTGCAGCTCTTCTTGCCGCAGGCTTTGTCGATTTTCCACTGATAGCCTTTCATTTGAAACACCAAAACCTGACTTCTGATAGCCTGATTCCTGCTTTATATGCCCTGGCGATGATAGTGGATGCTGCGGCAGCCTTATGGCTTGGTCGACTCTACGACAAAAAAGGAATTTGGGCGCTTCAGATTTCAACTGCCCTGGCCCTATTATTTCCCCTATGGGTCTTTTCTTCCTCTCTCATTGGGGTAATTTTGGGAATGGTTTTATGGGGAATAGGTATGGGAGCCCAGGAGTCTATACTCAGGGCCGCACTGGCTAATATGGCCCCCGAAGGAAAAACTGCTTCAGTGTATGGAATATTTAATACGGTGTATGGATTGGCATGGCTTGCCGGTAGTGCTCTCATGGGCTTTCTTTACAATATCCATCCTCAGGGATTGATAATTTTTTCTATTGCAGCTCAGGCATTGGCATGGGTCACCTTTGTATTCCTAAGAAAAAAGGAAAAAAATGAATCTCGGTCTTAATCCCAATCACAAAAGATCGCTAGTAGCAGCCTTAAGCATCATCGATCAGATGATGGAAGAAACACTAAAGGAATTGAACCAAGAGGGTACCGCAGTATTTGAAAATCATACCCGCAAGCCACCCCCATGGGAAAAAGCAGGAATTGAAAGACAAATAGCATCGGTGAAAGAATTTCTCAAGCATCTTAAAGACAAATACGAACTTAAAACATCAACCAAAGATATCCAATGGTTGATACAAGTAAGAAAATCCAGAGCCATTGAACTTATTACTGATCTTTCACCCCAAAGGCTGAAAGCAGGAGGTTATCTATCGACAGAAACGGCGCAAAATCTCAGCCACGACCTTGAACAATTGCGCCTACGGATCGAACAACTTTAATCCCTTTGTTATGGAATCGCGGGTAAACCGATTAGAGCGCATCATTCATCGAAGAAATTTCCACGGGTTATTACCTTTGGCTGAAGCACTCAAACGACAATTGAATGATAACTGTATAGAAGTAGCAATTGTAGGCCAATTCAAATGTGGCAAAAGCTCATTAATTAACCATCTATTGAAAGCTGAAGTTCTTCCTACGGGTGTAACCCCTGTAACTTCCGTTGTAACCCGAATACAATATGGCGAATCCGCTCGATGTCGCATCTGGTTCGAGAATGACAAAACTTATGAAGTCGACATTAAAGAATTGCCGCTTTACATTGTAGAGGAACACAATCCCGGCAATTACAAAAGAGTAGTTTTAGCCGATGTTTGGCTTCCTCAAATGCAAGTATTAAGCCCCTTAAAGCTCGTGGATACACCGGGTTTAGGGAGTATTTTCGCACATAACAGTGAAGCGACACGACACTGGTTGGTCAATTTGAGCGCTGCACTCATCACCGTGAGTGCTGAACGCCCCCTGGCAGCCGATGATTTAAATTTGGTTACAGAGGTGCGAAAATATGCGCCCCGCTTTGCTATTATTATCACAAAAAAAGACCTTTTCGCCTCTGATCAACTTCATAAAATTGAAACCTATGTTCGTCAAACTCTCGAAAAAACGTTTAAAAAAGAACCTACTGTTTACTTTTATTCAGTTAAAAAT
>CALJNV010000220.1 GCA_937981455.1 uncultured Bacteroidales bacterium
CTTTGGGCTGGGAAAAAGTAATGCCGCAAAGAATCGATAAAAACATCGTGGATGAAGGCTATGGCCGCATGGCCGGATACCATGCCCGATTGAGTCATCCCATCTTTGCGGGATTAAATAATGGTTGCTATGTACTCAAACCCCAGCGCGATCTTCAGGTGAAAGTAAGGGGATATTTCGGCAAGAGTAAACCCTCTAATGGAAAAGTGATTGGAACCGATTGGGATTATATTTTCTTGCGCGAAGAAAAGAAAATAATTTGGGAATACAGCTTTGCCAGAAGTAAAATATTACTCATAGGGGGCTATCTGTATTATTCAGCGTCCAATATCAACAAAGCCCACCTGAAGCGATTTACACAAAATTGCATACGTTACCTTGCCGGCGACCCAACATTGACTGCCATACCCGCACATTATTGGAATTACGACGCTCCCTGTGTTGAACCCATGGAACAATTTGATTTGCCACAAGCGATAGTGAGGTCTTATTCCGAGTCCGCAGATACGTTAAAATCTCCTTTGCAGTGCATAAAGCAATCCGATGGCTCATACGTACAAATGTCGGGCAAAAGGATTATTGCTATGGGCACAGAAAACAGCGGTATCAAAGAGATATGGAGCCCGCCCTTCATGGCTTTGCGTGATTATTGTTTACGCCTCATACTGCCTGATACAGTCATTGATTTCAATAATACATCCTATAAACCCTTCATAATCATTGAGCCGGGTTATATTAGCCGTAAATGGATTTTCAACAATGATACATTGACTGAAAGCCTATCCGCTCATCCCGATTCAAGCGTTTGTTTGGCCAATTACCAATGGAAAGGGAAAAGCGAGGCAAAACTTGAAATTTCATTTCGAAGCAATTTAAGGCTGATGTGGCCCTACAGCGAAAAGGTAAACCCAAAAATCAGACTGGGTTGGGACAAAACGCAACGGGTACTGGGTATTACCGACGAAACAGGTCGCTATGCAGTAGCTGCAGGCAGCTTAACCCGGCCTTTGTATCAAAGCGCCATCAGAGATTCGCTGAGTGAAGAACTTGCGATCAAAGCCAGGATTATTTACTCTTTGTTGCCCTCTGAACAATTAAATTTCATTATATCGGCTGGCAACTCGAGCCTACAGCCCCAGCTCAGCTTGTTGATGAATATTGCTCAGCAGCCACAAAGCCTTAACACAATAAGAAAAAAACGTTTACTTGATTTTTTTAACAAGCATGTGGTCATTCAAACCCCAGATAATACGCTCAATGAGGCATGGAAATGGTTTATGGTGGGGGTCAACAGTTTTTTTATTGTAACCCCGGGTATGGCTCAGTCTCTTGTTGCCGGGCACAACACAACAGAAACCGGTTGGGATGGGGGTCATCGTGTAGATGGTAGGCCGGGCTATGCATGGTATTTTGGTCGTGATGCAGCGTGGTCTTCACTGGCCGTGCTGGATTATGGCGACTTTAACCTTGTTAGAGAAGTTTTGCAAACGTTTGCCGATTATCAAGACCTCAATGGAAAAATATACCATGAACTGACCACAACAGGTTTTGCACACTATGATGCCGCCGACGCCACACCATTGTTTCTTGTTCTGGCAGGTCGCTATTTTAAGCATAGTGGGGATACGGCTTTTATTCAACATTTGTGGCCAGCCCTAAGAAAAGCTTACGAATTTTGCAGAAGTACTGATAGCGACCGAGATCATTTAATAGAAAACACAAATGTAGGTCATGGATGGGTAGAAGGTGGGCCATTATTTGGGAGCCATACATCGCTATATTTAGCATCGTGCTGGAATGAAGCGCTTAATTCGATGGTCCTCCTCGCGCAGAGCGTGAAAGATACATCACGGGCTGGGTTTTGCAGTCGCGAAGCTCGCATTGTCAATCGTATTTTAAACCAGAATTTTTGGAACGATGATCTCAGTCATTTCAATCAGGGAATCAGAATCGACGGCAGCTGGCACACCATGCCTTCCATCATGCCGTCGGTTCCCGCACTATTCGGACATTTGGAGGAAAATAAACTACAATTGTTCATCAACATGACGGCCGGAAACGACTACATCACAAACTATGGTAGTCGTATTCTTAGCAAACGTTCACCGGCATATCGCCCCAATGGATACCATGCAGGCAGCGTTTGGCCCCTTTTCACCGGGTGGCATGCCCTTGCGGCGTGGAAAGCCGGCCGCCCCGAAATTGCTTTGCCCCTCACTTATGCCAACCTCATGATTTTCAATGACTGGGGATTTGGCTACAACGAAGAAGTATTAAATGGAGACGTGTATAAACCTGCCGGTGTATGCCGCCATCAATGTTGGTCCGAAAGCATGGCATTGCAGCCTGTGATCGAAGGATTATTAGGTTATCAGCCCGATGCACCTCGAAAGACTCTTACCTTGATGCCAAACCTTCCCGCCGATTGGAATTTTCTGGAAGTGAAAAATCTCAGGTGCGCTGACGCGCTCTTTATTGTTGCCATGCAAAGGCAAGACAAAAAGTTCGTTTGGTCATTTTACCCCCAACAAGGCAGCACTACAATAAACTTCAGACCTATTTTTAATCATGGAGCCACTATAAAAAAAATTACGTTGAATGGAAAAGAAATTCCCCTCGAACTTCATCCTTTCGGTATTGATGGAACTTATCCAGAAATATCCTTTTTTTGCAATGAAAAATCAGAAATTGCTATAGAATACGATCCCGGATTCTCTATTTATTTTCCAATTACTGACCTGCACCCTGGCGCTATTCCTGAAGGGCTGAGAGTTTTAAGTACAAACACCAACATTCAAAAGGGTATTTTCACCCTAGAAATTGAAATTCCGCAGAACAACAAACAAGCCCTACAGATTGAGGTCCCTGACAACCATCATTATGCAGTAGAGAATGCCGAAATCATCGACCGATATGGAACTTTGCTCACAATCAAATTGAATGCAGGTGAAGAAAATTCCTCGTTCACTCGTAAAACCGTAACAATTTATAAAATGAATCTTTAGATTTAGTTTAAGCCTTCCCTTGAAATTTGCGCACTAAAAGCCACCAAGAAGCTCTCACTCATCGCCCAACATTTTTCTACCCATTCAAGAATTTTTTTATTACTCTAGAATGTTGTATTTTACTTTACATATAAATCAATTATTTGGAATCGATATAAATTATTCATTGAGCGAATAAAAAGAGAAAAGTTATATTTATTTTGATTAACTTTAACATTATTTACCCCAAAAACTACTTTATGAAAAAATTAATAAGTTTTACTGTTACAATCCTTCTTTTGTCCATAATACAATGGCAATGCTCAAAGGATGATGAGGGTTCGGGTGCGGTCAAAGATTATTCCCAATCGTTTAAAGTGATGGTGCAAAATCTTGAATCTTTTGTTATGAAGGCTCAAGAATACGAGAGTACAAATTGGGATGTACTTACCCCATCTCAAAAACTCAAATTAATTGATGAGTTCATAGCTTCGGGGAAGAAATTTGTAGATGCTGTGGCAGATAACGAAAAATACAAAGGAGGGCTTAAGCACTCGGGCTATCTGAAAGCATCTACCGATTTGCCCTGTAGCCCATACGATGCCATACCTGATGCAGGAAATGGGGTATCTCCGGCCTTTGTGAAAGGAGTAGCCGATTTAATAGCAGAAACCAAAGGCGATCGCGACAAAATTCAGCAGAAATTTGATAAAGGAGAAATTGATGAAAACACTTACGACGCAGCACTTAAACAACTTGCCAAGACCAAAACTATTAAAGCATATAATTTTGGTGTCAGTGCAATTTTGGGAGGCGGTTCAGGCGCATTAACGGGAGCAGCAATATATAGCGTAGGGGGCATTGGTATGGCAATGTCGGCTCCTGCTGTACTAGCTGTTACTGCTGTGGGCGTTACTGTAGGAACCGGTTATTATCTTATTTCTAACTGGTGGTACGGAGTTCACAAAAACGGACAAGAGGACAAACAGGGACAAATGGTAATAGCTAGAGGGAAAATAGGGGATCCCATACCCACCACACTATTGAGCGACGGAGCTAGCTACACGCTTTACATCGAAGGTTATGCACCTGTATTTATTCCTTCGCTGACATTGCCTGCCAAAGGGTACAAGAAAACGCTAGAAATGAAGCCTGTGGATTTATCTCAATCAAATAAAGAAACCCAGGTGGAAGTATGTATGCTCGAAGAACCTTATACCGCCAACAATTGTAACGAAGTTTTATACATCACGGCTTCTCCAAATCCACCAGATCCATCGCCCTATCAAGGAGTTACAGTTACTGCCACTTTGTTTCCGCCTGTAGCAGGCTGTGAAATCAGCTTTAGTATTGTTGGAACTGATGGCTATACAAATTCAGGTACCTATCCGAGCGATGCAAGCGGACAGGCTTCATTCTATATCCCAGGAGGGGCAGCTGATGTTTTCGATGTGGTAACCATCACCACCTCGACCGGCCTATCGTATAGAGTAACTTACACTTTCTAACTTCACTGAAAACATTAAAACCCTTCCAGAGAGTAAGGCTGGAAGGGTTATTTTTTATGAAAAGTATCAAAAACCAGACTTATTTTGTATGGAGGCCGCATTCGCGAGTTTCAGGGTTCTCCCACCACCATCGGCCGGCTCTGATGTCTTCACCTGGCAAAACAGCCCTTGTGCATGGTTGACAACCGATACTTGGAAATCCCTGGTCGTGCAAGCGATTGTATGGAACTCCATTTTGTTTCATATAGCTCCATACCTGATCTGTTGTCCAGTCTATTAACGGATTAAGTTTATATAAGCCATTCAGCAAATCCCATTCAAGGTGTTGAGCACCCATTCGAGTGGAAGCCTGTTCCCGACGCAATCCAGTGATCCATATTTCCATTCCTTCGAGTGCCCTTTTCAAGGGCAAGGTTTTTCTGATGCGGCAGCAAAATTTGCGGTTTTCAATACTATCATAAAATAGATTGATGCCCTTTTCATTAACCATGGACTCCACTTCCCGATAATCAGGGAAAAAAATTTCGATAGGGGTTTTGTATCTGAGCCTATTTTTCTCAAGCAATTCGTAAGTTTCATAGAAAAGACGCCCTGTATCGAGTGTAAAAATACGGATAGGTAATTTAAGAGAATCTATGATATGCAGAAGTACCTGGTCTTCAGCCCCAAGACTGGTAGCAAAGCATATTTTCCCTTCAAATAATTCAACGGCCAATTTTAATGCGTGCTCGACGCTAAGACCGTTGAATCGTGAAATTAAACTTTCTTGCATATGTGAAACAATTCTTCTGCAAACATACGCAAAAGAACACTTTAAGGAAGAATTGAAGCAAATACCTATTACTACAGATAAAAAATTACCTAATTCTACGGATCACCAGGATATCTGGGCCGCTCTAATTTCGCAGGCAGATGAAAAGGCGATTTCATCGCAGGGAGGTAGCTGAAAATCCTAAAAAGAGTAAGCACAAACTCAATTAACGCTTAAACAAATGAAACCCATCAAAATGCTCATTGCAGTTATTTTTGTTGCTGCCCAGACAAGCATAAGCGCCCAGCCTTCACAAACCTATGATTTAGGCGCTAAAATTGAAGATATGGTAGTCATGCCCGGAGGCATACTTATTGTAGGTACAGCCGATGGATTAACAGGTATTGAAGCTCACAAAGGAAATACCTTGTACACTTACAAGGAGTTGGGCAAAATAAAATCTGAAGAAATTGAGCCTCTGCCTGGAACACCCTGGCTGCTTCTTCATCAAGGAGGACTTTCTGGACAAAAAACTGTAATCAATTACCTTACCGGTGAACCTATTTTAGAATCCAAAAAATCAGGATGGATAAATATTGTCAATTACCATTATGACCTTGCATCCGGAATGATTGCTTTCTTAGGCCACAATGGGAAAAACCTATATTCATTAGGTGTTTACGATCTGGCCAATAAAAAAGAAGTAGGACTAATTACTATAGGTAAGAAAGACATTGGGGGTATCCCAATACTTCACGCCAATTACCTGGTTAACTTTGTAGGAGCTGACTACTTATTCATCGTATCGCCTGGTGGACTGGCATGCATCAATTGGAGGACACCTGAAGTTAAGTGGATACAAAAAGAATTGGATGATATAGGACGACTTTACAAGGTTTATCAGGATCCTAGCAATGGTGAATGGTATGTAACATCCCAGGAATCAGGTAAGTTTAAAACTAAAATTTATAGACTTTCCCCTTCGGGTGAAATGATTTGGAAAAAACCAGTCAGTTTTGATGCAGAATTTACCAGCTTTGATTTTGAAGAAGATGGCATCATGATAAGCATGTTTGATGCAAAAAATACAGGTTTCAACTTCATTGATAAAACCACTGCCACCAAACGCTGGAAAAAAGACTACGAAATGAAAGGCAGAATTTTCAAGACGATCAGAAAAGGAGAAAATTACATTGTAGCTGGCAGTGAAGGGGTTGAAATAGTAAACAAGCTGGGTAAAGAAGTTAAGAAATTGAAGACCGGTGGAGATTTTAAGCTTTTCGAAGAAACCACAGAGGGAATCTTGTATGTTGCAGGAACATCCCTGGGATTAATAGACCCAGAAACCTTAGAATTCAAGCGCGAACCTTCAAAATTCAAAAAAGTGGAAAGAATGTTAATCGCATTCAACCCTAAAGACGACCGATTGTACCTATGTACAGGACGTGAACTTTTTGCCATTTCCCGCAATGGAGAATCCTCAAAAATTACGGATATAGCTTTTGAGGAAAAAGAATATCCTTCGAATATAGAATTCAGGGATAATGGCATTTTACTTAGTTCGAGCCAGAATGCCATGCTTGTTGATATGCAGGGAAAAGAACAATACAAGGTCTATTACAAATCTCCTGGACAAAGTGTTGGAATGGCTCTATTGGCAGGAGCCATGATGGCAGCCACAGCTACCATGGCTACGGGTACGGCACTCTCTGCGGGATACAAACAAGGTATGGCCAATGCCTATGGAACGAGCAGCAGCACTTGGGGATTAGCTAGCGACTTAAGTTCGGAAGCCAAAAAAGAAGGAGCTATTTCGCAGGATATGTCTAAACTTAGCGGAGCCTTTGCTTCTGAAATGACCAAACGATTTAAAGCCACCGCCGCAACCCGCGACAATCTCTTCATTCTCACAAAAACCGACAACGGAATTGCTTTAGTGCGCGTTAGAAAATCGGATGGTCAAAAAGATAAAGAAATTGTGATAAACGACCGTAAACCTTTTTATAAAGTTGACGAAGATTTTGGTGTACTTTATTATAAATCAGACAATAAAGTAATTCAAGCCTATGACCTGCGATAGCTCATGCCCTAGATTTTGGTTGAAGGTTGAGGTTGATTAGTTTGATGCCTCGCAGTTACGCCCCCTGGATGAATGATTCAGGGGGTATTTTTGTCGCCATAGAAATATTTTTTTATCATATTTCTTAAATTTGCATAGGTTAAATCCAGGAGCAATAAAATTTAATTGGCGGAAGCCGAAAAGCCAATAACAGAGTAGGCCCAACAACCCAAACCACAACCTATGCCAAAGCAACATCTTTTTTCGCTAAAAGCCATTATTTTGAGGGCAGGTTTATTAGTCGCAGCTGGCCTAATGGGATTATGGATTCAGGCTCAAACCATCTACAAAACCCATGGGAAAATAGAAGATATGGAAGTGTTGCCAGGAGGTTTTCTCCTGGTGGGGAGTGGGGATGGCCTTGAAGTGATCGAAGCACATAAGCCGGACATTTTATTCAGCTACGACAAGGTAGGGCGCATAAAACCCGAGGAGCTGGAGCCCATTTCCGGCACGCCTTGGGTGGTCTTACACCAATATGGAATCAATCCCAGAGCCAAGATCGCTGTGGTGAATTACTTTACCGGCGAAGAGCTTTTCTTCTCGAAAAACTATGATTGGATGGCTGCACAAAACAGCTACCTCGATCCTTCCACCGGCTTGTTTCTGGTAGCAGGAACTACAGGGGGCACAGCGGATAATACCCTCGGATTATACGACCTTATCAACAAAAAAGAAATAGGTAAAATCAAAGTCACCCGGAAAGTAATTGGAGGTACAGCCAATTTCACACTGCTCAATACCTTCTACGTGGTTAATGATTATCTTTTCATTGTGACGCCTGGAGGCCTCGCCTGCATAGAATGGAAAAAATTGGAACCGAAGTGGAGTATTGATGATGTGGACGATGTTCAGGCCAATTATTTCTTTTTCTTCGATCCCATCGATCAATCGTGGTTTATCGCTGCAGTGAATACCCAAAACAAGGACAAGATGAAAACCACGATTTACCACATAAGTAGCACAGGCTCAAAAATATGGCCTAAACCTGTAAAATTCGATGGAAGCCTCCTGAGCTTTAATCTCGAAGAACAAGGTGCGATGATAAGTCTTTTCGACGGAAAAAACACCGGTTTCAATTTTATTGACAAGGCCAACGGTACCAAACAATGGAAACGTGACTACGAAATGAGAGGAAGCATCTTCAAGGTTATTCAAAAAGGTGATATTTATTGGGTAGCTGGTACCGAAGGAATAGAAATTGTAGACAATAAGGGGAAAGAAATTAAAAAGCACAAAGTGGGGGGCGATTTTGAATATTTCGAGGACACACCAGAAGGAATTCTTTATGTGAACAAAAAACAGATAGGGATGCTTGACCCACAATCGTTTGAAATTAAAGGAAAACCAGCAGAGTTGAAAGATGCACTCGGCGTTAAAGCCCAATTCAACCCCAGCGATGGATTGCTCTATCTGGCCTCTGATAAAGAAGTTTTCACCATCACTCGCGATGGACAAATCAACAAAAGGGCTGACATACATTTCGAAGAAAAAGAATACCCCACAAAAATTGAATTTATGGCTGATGGTATATTGCTAACCTCAGCCCAAAACGCCCTCAAGCTCAGCAGTGAAGGCAAGGAGTTGTTTAAAGTTTACTACAAATCGCCAGGGCAAAGTGCAGGGAAAAAATTGCTCGCCGGATTGGGTGCAGCAGCGTGGCAAACTATCACCCTTGCCGCTGCGCTTCAAGCTGGAACACATTCCACCTCAGACATGTTTGAAACCATACAACACGGTTCCCAAGTTACCGGATTGATTGGTAACGAAGTAAGCCGACGATTTAAGGCTACTGAGGCGACTAAAGATTTTATTTACATACTTACCATGCTCGATAGCGGTGCCGGTATAGTAAGAATTAAAAAATCTGATGGAACCAAAGACAAAGAGTTTTTACTCAACGATAAAAAACCTGTTTACAAACTCGACGAAGACTTTGGCGTTTTGTATTATAAATCAAGCAACAACGAAATCAAAGCATTCGATCTGAGGTAAATCAGCCAGAGATTGCAATCACTTGAAAAGGCAGGAAGGTCGTATATCTTCCAGCCTTTTCATATTTTTAAACCCCAAAGAAGCTCAAACTTACATCCATGAATTATAAAAGCAAATTATTCATAATCATCAGCATAACTCTCACCAGTTATTTCTTTTCTCAAGCACAATATGCAATCAATGGGCACATAGCAGAAGGGGCAGGCAATCAATTTATATTGGCTTATTTTAAAGGAGATCGTTTACAAGTAGTCGATTCGGCGATATGCGACCCCATGGGAAACTTCAGTATAAATGTCCCCGACAACATCCCTCAGGCCCTGATGCGTTTGATTACACGCAACAAAGGCAGTTTAGAATTTATCTATCCACGCCGCAATGTTACCATTCATTCCCATCTGAGCCACCTCAACGATAGCCTGAGGTTTATTGACAGCGAAGAAAATACCGACCTGCAAAACTTCTGGAAATATGAAGCCCAACACCTCAAAGCAATGGAACTTTTGCAAACCCTTTTAGATGAATACCCTTCATCGCTTCCTTTTTATCGCGAAGTGGTAAAAGAATATATATTTCGACAAATTGATTTCGAGGCCACGATCAATAAGATGATTATCAAACATCAAGACAACCTGGCCTCACATATCTTAATGACCCGGTATCGCCCCCGCATCGATCCTGCGCTTTCGGCCAACGAGAGAACGGAGTTTTTACGAACGCATTACTTCGACCGCATCCCGCTGAACGATACCAATTTACTTTATACCCCTGCATACACACGGTTGGTTATTGAATATCTCATGCTTTACACTACCCCGGACCTTAGTAAAAAAGAACTTGAAATGTCCCTCATTGAGGGTTTGAAGGTAGTGATGGATAAATTTCAACCCTACCCTACCCTCTACGATATGATAACCGAATACCTACTGGATGGTTTTCAAACTTACGGATTTGAGAATGTAGTTCAATGGATTTCTGAACGTTATGTCCTCGAACGATGCGAAAGTGGCAACCCAGATTTGGTCAACAGAGCTGAAACTTTACGAAATCTTGCGCCTGGCAAACCAGCTCCAACCATTCAGGGAATAGACAGCAATGGCAAACAGGTTTCCCTTAACGACTACAGAGGCAAATACCTTCTTTTGGCTTTTTGGGGAAGTTGGTGCCCCCATTGCGCTGAAATCATGCCCCGCATCGACCAATTGCTCAACGATCCCCAAAAAAATCCAGGATGGGATATTTTGGGTATTTCAATTGATACGGACTTAGCGGCGGTACGTAAAACATTAAAAGAAAAAAAGTATCATTTTCGAAACCTGGCCGACGCAAAAGGCTGGGATAGCCCTGTAGCCATTGCCTATGGCGTAACAGCTACCCCTACATTTATTTTTATCGATCCAGAAGGTAAAATCGTAGCCAAACCTACCACTCTATTCGAAATCCTTGATCTACTTAAAACTTATGGATTGCTTGATAACCATTAAAATTTTTATTCCCAGTTTTGAATTGTAAAAAAACAATCGTCCATCCAACGCATACATTTTGATGGATAAAAAAAAGCATGAAAGTTAAAGATTAGGCAATAGACACAAGGAAAAACAATAGTTAGCGCATTTTTAAAAATCGAATTTCAATGAAGAAACTTGTAACATTTCTCTCAACTTTCCCGTGAGGGAAGTCCTAAAACCTTTTTCTGTTTTTTCAACAAAAGCGGCTTCAGTGAAGTAATCATGCTGGAATACCAAAAGAAAGTTTTCTGAAACCGCTTCTTCTAAAAAAGATTCTTTCTCCTGTAGAGTAACAAGGGGTTGAATATCGTAAGCCGGAATATAAACCACCGGAATATGGGCTGCACTGGGAATAAAATCGGCCATGAAAACTACAACCCGTCCTTCATAAAAAATAAACGGGACAATCTGTCCGGCTGTATGCCCATTGTAAAGCTTGAAAAAAACACTAGAAGTAAAAGGTCCTTCTTGCTCAATAAAATTAATTTTTCCACCTTTGAAAATAGGTTCAAGGTTTTCAGATAAATAAGAAGCTGCTTCTCTCTTGTTAGGATGCAAAGCCCACTCAGCCTGCGCTCGGGAAACATGATAGGTTGCCCTGGGGAAAAGCCTCACCGGGGCTCCATTTTCCCCCCAGATGGATGCGCCCCCACAATGATCGTAATGAAGATGAGTAAAAACAACGTCGGTGACATCGTTTACTGTGTATCCCGCCTGGCTGAGGTTGAAAATGAGATTGTCATCGCCAAAACGATAACGATACTGAAAGAATTTTTCCGACTGCTTGTTGCCCATACCTGTGTCAAAAAGAATAACTCTGCCCTGGTCTTCAACCACCAAGCATCGACTCGTAACATTTTGCAAGTTATTTTCATCGGCAGGATAAAATTTCGACCAGATGGTCTTGGGTACAACGCCAAAAGCTGCTCCTCCATC
>CALJNV010000221.1 GCA_937981455.1 uncultured Bacteroidales bacterium
TCAATTGTTGCTCGTACCACCATCCCATACGCGTGTTGATTTCATAACGTTTAGCTAGATTAAGCGCCCAATGGAAGATGAGCTTTCGAGCACCTTTGAGTTCATTTCCTTTTTTTAATATTCCCTGATAAACTTTTTCTAAGAGTAGGGGAACAGAAACCATGATGTGGGGACGAATCTCTTTTAAGGTGGAAAGAATAGCACTCACTCCATCCGCATAATAAACAGGAATGCCCAGGTAAAGAGCAATATAGTTAACCATGCGTTCATAGGAGTGAGACAATGGCAAGTAGCTTACATAACGATAGTGAGTGTGCAGGTTAATCGTAAAGGCGGCTACAAGGGCATTGCTTACATGATTTTCATGGGTGAGCATCACTCCTTTAGGTTGGTTGGTGGTGCCTGAAGTGTAGATGATAGAGGCCAGATCGTCAGGTTTTACACTGTCCATTAGCACTGCCAATTCTTTTGGCTTAGGATGGGCTTTTCCTATAGCTAAAAATTCTGAAAAAGGGATGCTGGAGGTATTTTCATCGAAGCAAACGACCTGTTTAAGTTTGGGAAGTTCATTTCTACGTAATTCAATGGTTGAAGCGGTGTATCGGTTGCCCGCAAATACAATATGGCTCCCTGATTCTTGCAGTATATAAATAAGTTCTTCTTCGCTTATGCTTGGATAAATGGGCACGTGTATAGCTCCTATTTGCAGTGTACCCATATCTACGAAATTCCATTCTGGGCGGTTAGTGCTCACGGTTGCAACTCTGTCTCCTGGCTGAATGCCTAATTCTAAGAGGGCAAAGCTCACCCAGGCAGCATGTTCAATGTATTGGGCAGAGGAGTAGGTTACCCATTGGCCGGATTTTTTGCCAGCCACTACAACTTTTTTATGGAAACGCTCGTGATTGTATATCAGAAAATCAAAAACTCTTTTGACGCGCATGAAAGTAGGGGTTTAATGAACGGAACAAAACTACAAAGAAAAGATTTAGTTGTTTGGTTAAATTATAATACTAAAAAAAACGACCCTTTTACAGGGTCGCTATTAAAGAGCCAAAAGTCAATTGCTAGCTATTCATGGAGGCCAGGAATTCATCGTTGTCTTTGGTGCCTCGCATACGATCTTGTAAAAACTCCATGGCTTCCTGGGTAGTCATGTCGGCTAAGTGGTTTCGTAGAATCCATACTCTTTGTAAAACATCCCTGGGAAGCAAAAGATCATCGCGACGAGTAGAAGAGGCGACGATATCTATAGCTGGGAAAATTCGTTTGTTTGATAACCGGCGATCGAGTTGAAGTTCCATATTGCCTGTCCCTTTAAATTCTTCGAAAATCACCTCATCCATTCGCGAACCGGTATCTATCAGAGCTGTTGAGACAATGGTAAGCGATCCTCCGTTTTCTATTTGACGAGCTGCACCAAAGAAGCGTTTGGGTTTTTGCAGTGCATTGGCTTCTACCCCTCCTGAAAGCACCTTGCCCGATGCAGGGGAAACGGTGTTGTATGCTCTGGCCAAACGGGTGATAGAATCAAGTAGAATAACCACATCGTGCCCACACTCTACAAGACGTTTGGCTTTTTCGAGAATGATGCCTGCAATGCGCACGTGTCGATCAGCGGGCTCGTCGAAGGTAGAAGATACTACTTCGGCCCTTACACTTCGCTGCATATCTGTTACCTCTTCTGGGCGCTCGTCGATAAGCAATACGATGAGATAGACGTCAGGATGATTTTCGGCTATAGCATTCGCAATTTCTTTTAAAATCCATGTCTTTCCGGTTTTGGGTTGGGCTACTATCAATCCCCGTTGACCCATTCCTATGGGCGAAAAAAGGTCAATAATTCGTGATGTGAGGGTTTCATGTTTATGGCCCGTGAGCTTAAATTTTTTGTGAGGGAAAAGAGGGGTCAGGAAGTCGAAGGGTACACGGTCACGAATTTTCTCGGGCTCAAGACCATTGATGAGTTCGGCTTTAACCAGGGGAAAGAACTTTTCTCCCTCGCGAGGGGGTCTGATGGTTCCACGAATTGTATCTCCTGTTTTAAGCCCAAGCATTTTTATTTGTTGTTGCGATACAAGAACATCATCAGGCGACGGCATGTAGTTGTAGTCGGAAGAACGTAAAAAACCAAAACCTTCGGGCATAATCTCTAAAACCCCTTCGGTACTTACTATGCCCTCGTTACTGAAAGGATAATAATCTTCTCTTTTTTTATCAACTTTTTCGAAGAGTTGCCGAGAGGCCCTTAGGGCAGCCTCCCGTTGCGCTCTTTCTCGGGCAATCTGCTCCTTGAAATCTATTTTCCCAACATTTGAAATTTCTACCCCGGTTTCGTCGGCTGTTTCAGTCTCTATCAAGGACATTAAAGGTAATATAGTATCTGTGATGTTGCCGTCGTCAACCATAAGTTTTTCCGGAATCAACTCTTCTTTCTCCTTCAAAGCCTGTCTCATGGAGTTAGTTATTACCGTAGGCTTTTTTGTTGGTTCTGCTTCTTTGAAGGATTCTAGCCTTTCGCTCTTCTCAGGTTTTTCAATCTTTTTATTGAGAATTTTGGGGATATCGTCGACCCTGGCCATTTGACGGGCCTTAACGAAAGGATTCAAAGGAGAAGTTTTTTCTTCTGATTGCTCCTGAATGGTCGGTTCCTGATTCGTGGTTTCCTGGGGCGGAGTGATTAGATTTTCTGAAGGCTCACTTTGGGCTGGAGTCTCCGAGGTCGATTCTTGTTTGGAGGGCCTACCCCGTCGGCGACTTGTTTTCATGGTGGTCGATTCGCCAGTTTCAACCCTTTCACTTGGGGTTTGCTCGGGCTCAATTTGTTTTTTTGCCTGAGTGCTATTATTTTTTTTAGGTCGCCCTTTGCGCCCGCTTTTGGATTTAGTCGTGTTTGGGGCATCCTCTTCTGAAGGCATTAGTGCTTGTTTGTCAAGAATTTGGTATATAAGGTCTTGCTTTCCAAGTCCTTCTAACTCTGTGATACCCATTTCGCGGGCTATCTCCCTGAGCTCAGGAAGCATTTTTCCGTTCAAGGAATGAATGTCGTACATGTTGATTGTAATTGTAAATCAAAAAAAGCAATAATAAATGGATTGCTCTTTAAATTGCATGAATAAGAGATGAAAACAACTTTTGAATGAGCCGCTTATCCCATCTTTAACCCCAATATTCGTAACTGTAGGGTTGATAAAACACGGATAAGTAAAGCTGAAAAAGGGAATTGCGTAATATGGGTGCAAATGTAAATGTTTTTATCAAAAATTAATATCTTTTAGGGAAAATATTTTTGGATGTATGAAAATGCTAACCGTATGCGTTATTCATAATCCCTACTTATCTTTGCCTCTACATTTAAGAAATCAAATTATATGATTCAAAGGATACAGACCCTCTATCTCTTTTTGGCTGCCATCGTGTCTGGATTGCTTGTTTTCTTTTTTCCTGTGGCCAGTTTCTATGGCGATATAGCCGCCCTTGAATTATGGATGACAGGTCTCAAAAACCTAGCTCCTGTAGAGTCACCGGTGCAATTGCAACCAGTAATTGCTTATTTTGGGACTTTTCTTGCATTGGTGGTAGCTATTCAGTCAATTATAATTTTACTTCAATACAAGAATCGGAGTCGTCAGCTCAAATTGATACGGATTGCATGGTTGGCTAATATGGTTTGGGTAGTATATGTTTTTGTTGTTTGCAATTTGGTAGCTCGAGGGGCAGGAGTAGCTGCGGAGTATAAAACCGGTATATTTTTTCCCGTCATCAGCCTTGTGCTTCTGGTTCTTGCTCAAAGAGGTATACAATCCGATGAACGCAAGGTACGCGCTGCAGATAGGTTGCGCTAAGAACCCTTTCGATTTTTTTCAATTATTTCCATCTGCGATACTTTTCCGTCTTCTAACAAGAAACGAAGTAGGGTGTAGCGAGTGTGCATTCCTTGTTTACCACAGGCGCCCGGGTTAAGATGTAAAAGATTGTTTATGGGGTCTGGCATAACCTTGAGGATATGCGAGTGTCCACTAATGAAAAGTTTGGGCTGTAGTTCATTAATTAATTTACGGGCTAGAGGAGTGTATTTGCCAGGATACCCTCCTATATGCATCATTAACACCCTTAGCGATTCTATTTCGAAAAATAGGTATTCTGGGCATTCTCTGCGCAAAAGAGGGTCATCTATATTTCCATAAACTGCGCGAATGGGTTTTAGCTGACGCAGTTCATTTAAAATATTCACCCCCCCGATGTCGCCGGCATGCCATATTTCGTCAGTTTCTTCAAGCGCTTTTTTTACAAAGGGTAATAGGGTTCCATGGGTATCTGAGAGAAGGCCGATTCGTGTCATTGATTTTTTATTTCTCAGGAAAAGCCAACAAAGGCAAGTTGGCTTTATATAAATCGCGACGCGATAAAACCGGCCTAAACCAGCCGGCAAAAGGACTTTCGCGATGAAAATGAAAGGCTATAAGTACAGGATTAATCCGGTTGATGGCTTCATATATTCCCTCTTTCGTGGTTTGGCAATTTATAAGGTGAAGGGGGTCTACATCTTTTAATCTTTCTTTGAGTTCTCGATAGGTGCTTTCGTGCTTTTCTTCTAATTGGATAAAAAGAAACTGTATATGAGAGCCATAGGGTCTGAAAAATTCTTTAACTTCTAAGATGCATGGTTCACAGGCTTTATCTGGATCGATGGCATAAAGTACATCCTTCATGCCTGCATATCCACATTTTATGGGAATAGCCAATACGGGTATTTTTGTATTTTTCATAAGTTTTTCGGCGGTGCTACCTGTAAAATGGTCCTTGCGACCTTGACCCACAGCACCTACAATAATTATATCAGGTTCATGGATAAGGGTCGCCTTCACAATTTCTAGGTCAGGCTCGCCGCTAACCATGCTGGTTTCTATAAAGATGTCCCCCTTGGTTTTCTCTAAAGCCCTGGCTTTTAGCTCGCTCATTTTGTATTCTGCTTCTTTATAGATTTCTTGTAAAACATTCATATCTAATACGGCCTGAGAAGCGATACTATCAGGGAACACCCCGGCGGTGAGTATCACCTGGTCGAAAGCACTGTGAAAGAGCAGGATGGATGCCTCGGTGGCTTTTGCCATATCCAATCCATATTCTACTGTAACCCAGGTGTGTTCCGAGAAATCGACAGGGATGAGAATTTTTTTCATGGCTAGCGTTATTTTGTAATACAAAGTTAATAAAATAAAATCCTGCCTGCAGGCTCAAAATACGTTATGGTAATCTTCACAATCTGAGAAGCATCACACGCGGAGGAACGATGATAGAGGAAGCTTGTAATAATTTATTCTTTCTCAAAATTGCTTGCAGGGT
Source organism: uncultured Bacteroidales bacterium (assembly GCA_937981455.1). Classification (GTDB taxonomy): domain Bacteria; phylum Bacteroidota; class Bacteroidia; order Bacteroidales; family TTA-H9; genus UBA2030. The sequence goes on from CALJNV010000221.1 coordinate 5,347, forward strand.
GGGCTTTTAGGGAGGTGAACGTTTTTACAACAATAAAAAGAGAGACATGCATCATGATGATGGCCGCGCCTGAAGGGAGATTTAAAAGATAAGAGATGGAAAGGCCCGAAATATTTCCCAAGAGTCCTAAAAAAAATGCGTAAATAATCATCCGGTTGAAGCGATGGGTAAGTAAATTGGCTGTTGTAGGAGGAATGGTGAGAAGCGCGAGTACCAATATAATACCAGCCACTCGAATGCTCAAAACAATAGCTAAGGCAATGAGTACCATAATTGTGTAGTTAATAAAATACACAGGTACACGATGTGTTGAGGCATATTCGGGATCGAAGGCTGTGGCAAGTATGAGCCGGTAAAAGAAAGCAAAGAAGAGTATTATGGTTAAAACCAGCAGGGCCATCATTAGCATTTCGGAATAACTTACAGCGAGAATACTTCCAAACAGGCTACTCATCAAGTTGGGGGCATAGCCGGGAGTTAGATAGGTAAAAATGATACCGAGGGCCATTCCTAAGGACCAGAAAATACCGATGGCCGAGTCTTCCCTTACTTCGGAGCGTCCTGAGAGCCATTGTATGGAGAATCCTGAAAGAATAGCAAAAACAGCTGCACCAGCCAGTGGATTGAACCCCAGGAAATAAGCAATACCCATGCCTCCAAACGAAGCATGCGTAATGCCACCGCTAATGAAAACCAAACGGCGACTTACAATGTAAGTGCCGATAAAAGCACAAATTAGTGCGCTGAGAAAAGAGGATACCAGCGCATGTTGAATAAAGGTATAGCCCAGGAGGTTACTCATGTTTATGAATGGATTGTTCGTTTTCGTGTCGCGAAAGAACGCGATGAGGCACAGGCCCGTGTGCTACCAATTCGATGGGGCAATTGTATACTTTCAGTACATCACTTGTGATTTCTGGCCCGGGATGATAATGAAGCTCGCCGTTTACACATGCAATAGATTTTACATAGGCAGGTATAATACCCAGGTCGTGCGATACCATTAAAATCGTTAACCCTTCTTGGTTAAGTTCTTTGAGCAATTCATAGAGCTCTGATTCGAATTGATTGTCGGCATATGTGGAGGGTTCGTCGAGCAAAAGTAGGGCAGGGCGCGACACCAAAGCTCTGGCCAGAAAAATCCGTTGCATTTGCCCTCCCGATAAGTTGCCAATGCTCTTCCCCTTTAAATGCCCAACTCTTAATTTTTTTAGTAAGCTATCTACAAGCTTTTTATCTTCGGCTGTATATTTTCCAAACAAACCTTTTTTACCCATCAGGCCCGAGAGTACAACTTCTTCAGTTGTTATGGGAAAACGTTTGTCGAAAGAGTTCACCTGGGGTAAATAACCTATTGCTCTGCCCCCAGTGAGGGGGTATATTATTTCTCCTTGCATCGGAGTCAATAAACCGGCTATGGTTTTTATAAGGGTAGTTTTGCCTCCTCCATTGGGGCCGATTATACCTATAAAATCGCCTTCTTGCACTTTCAGATTGACATTGCAGATGACGGGCTTTCCATTGTATCCTGCTGTTAAATCTTTAATTTCTAATATATTTCTCATTTGTCGAGGAGTGTACCTTTGGTGGAACAAGTTAAATGCCAATGAATGTGTACTACCTGACCTTGGATTCATTGGGCATCA